>DASXIG010000626.1:0-7880 GCA_036498105.1 Xanthobacteraceae bacterium
GCGATGGCGCCGGCCGAGGTTCCAATAATCGCATCCGCTGTACGCAAAGTCACGCCTTGGGCGATAAGTCCCGATGCAAGTCCTAACTCCCATGCACGTCCGACAGGTCCCCCGGCGCCCAAAACAAGAGCCCGGGTAGGCCGGATCAGTTTAATTGCTGTTGTCGCCATAATGACCCGGGAAGCCAGCGGTCAGTCCGGGCGAAGGTTCCGGAGCATCATCCAAGCGAGCAGCACCGAGTAGGCGGTGATCAGGCCGACGCGCAGCCAATGCGTATTCAACAACAGCTCAAAGCGAGCCGGATCCGGGCCGCTGGTCGGGCCTTGAAGGCACGCCATCAACGGGGCCCACCAGAGCGCTGTGCCGATCACCAGCGCAAGCTGCAGGCCTGCTCCGAGCCAGGTTGACCATGCAGGAGTCTCGGGCGCCCTCCACCGGAGCATGAGCAACGCTCCCAGGAAAGCGAGCACTGCTGGTCCCAAAACCACGCCCCAGATACTGCGCCACCAAGCTTGGTGATAGGCGGGGAATTGCTCTTCGCCGACATACCGCCAGAGCGGATAGCTTGAGAGTTGGACCAGCCAGACTTGGCCGGTGCCATAAAGACTGAGCGCGAAGACGCTGAGCAGCAACAAACGCGCGTTCATGGCGAACCTCCGCGGTCCATCTCGGCGAAGGCGCGTTTGAGCCATCGGTGGAGTTCGGCGCGCAAGGAGGGAGGGAGCCGCGAGAGGCCCGCTGCATAGTCCAAGGTCCGCGCCTGCTCGAGGTCACGCAGAAGCCCGGCCCCAGCGGAGGTAAGCGAGACTGTCTTCCGGCGTCGGTCGGCTGGGTCCTCGCTCCGCGCGAGCCAGTCCTGCCGAACGAGGCGGTCGACCATCTGGCTCATCGCAGCGGCTGACCCCGGCGAGACCTTGGCCAGTTCCGAGACCGAGGCCGCGCCGGCACGCTTGACACGAGCCATCAGAATAACCTGCGCGAGAGTAACGCCTGCGTCCTCTATGCGCGAAAGCGCTGCCCCCGCACGGTGCGAGACGAGGTCCACGAAGCGACGGAGAGCGTCCGCCTCGGCGTTGAGAGCCGCTGGGAGCCTTGATTTTGGTGTAGCGCGCGGCATAATCGTAAAGTAGGCTAATTAATTAAGCTAGCTTAGGCAAATGGGGCGGTGAGGTTAAGGCGACGCAAAGACCGACAGCGACCATCGACATTAGCGCCGTCGACACGCCGGTCATTGTCATTATCCGTGACTTCGTCGCACCGCGCGAACTGGTGTGGAAGGCCACACGGACCCCAAGAGGTCGCGGTGTGCTCCAAGGAGAAGACAATGGCTGAAGCAGTTCATCAACCTCATACGGGAGGCGACTTCATGGTGCCGCAATCGCACGGTTCCACACACCCGAAATGGATGCAGTGGAGCGGCTGGGGCCTCACCGGATTCATGATCGCGTTTCTGCTCTTCGACAGCGTTTCGAAAATTGCGCTGGAGCAGCACGTCGTCGAGGCAACGACAAAGATTGGCTACCCTCTGGATGTCATCCGCCCACTTGGGTTTATCTGTCTTGCCTGCACGATACTGTACGCGATTCCGCGCACATCGATCTTGGGCGCGATCTTGCTTACGGGATATCTCGGCGGCGCCATAGCCAGCAAGTTGCGCATTGAGGATCCGATGTTCAGCTCCGTCCTGTTCGGTGCCTACTTCGGCATTCTCGTCTGGGGCGGGCTCTTTCTGCGGGATGAGCGGCTCCGGGCGCTCATTCCACTGAGCCGAGACTGATCACTGCCATCTCGCTTAGGACCGTTCCGAGATGATATCGCCCACCGTTCCGGGATGATCTCGCCCGGAGCCGATTGCTCACCCCCAAAACCGGATCTACGCTCTCGGGTTGGCTTTCCAATGGACCCTTCGTCTCCCTGTGCTCTGCAAGATGCCGTGAATGGCGCGAACCTGGAGGATCGGTCCGTAAGGTTCAAGTGATGCCGCCGTGCCGGCAGGCCGCAAGAAAGAAGGCCACGCTGCGCGCCACGTGCGGGCCGATCTCGGCGTGCATTGGCTTGAGCTTCTCTCCGAACAGTGCACGCTTAAGCAGGGGCCAGACAACCAGATCGAGGAAGAAATGAGTCGTTGTCGCGAGGCGCTCCGGAGCGAACGCCGGCAATCTGCCGCGCTCGTCGGATTGCGCCACCTCGCCTAGGAGCCGGGCCACGGCTTCCGCCGCGCGTTCGTGCGCCATCCGGTGCACGCTGCTCGCCAGATCCGGAAACCGGCGCGCCTCGGCGATCGCCAGCCGCATCAATTCAACCGCATCGCCGACCAAGGCCCAGTGCAGGACAATAGCGCCCACGCTCGCGAGCCGTTCCTCAATCGTCACGCCGATCGGGATGCAGCTCTGGAATCGCGCAATGTTGGCGGCGACGTTGCGCATCACTACAGCGGTGAATAGTGCCTCTTTACTGGGAAACCGTGCATAGATAGTCGGCTTCCCGGCGCAGGCGAGGCCGGCGATCTCTTCCATGCTCGCGCCGGCAAGCCCGCGTTCCAGAAATACGCGGCGGGCTGCATCCAGGATGCGGTCGTCGACCTCGCCGGCGAGCTCCCGCGGCGGCCGGCCGGGCCGGGCCGCACCCCGTCCCTCGAAACGCTTTTTGCTCAACACCGACCTGCCCATTGCCTGGTCTTCACGATGACGCGACTGCGCCCATTACGTCCCCTGCCGAGCCGGTAAGCGCGGCCGGAGCCCTCTTGATCTAGTGCCCCCGCGGTTTAAATAAAGGGAACGAAACGGTACCGTTTCGATTTATTACAATGGTGGGGCGAGCGCGTGGCTGGACGTCAGCAAGACAGCGGGAGCTTGAGCCATGGCATTAGAGGCAGAAGCTCGAGAGCGCGGGGAACAATCGCTGCCGGAGCGTGCATCGGGCCGAGCCTCGTCTCGGCGGACGGCAGGCAATGATCAGCCGTCCGCGGATGCCCGGAAGGATTTCGTGCGCGCCCGAGCGCCGGCCCCGCAAGAGCGCCCCCCGGACGAGCGGCGCACCGTGGAATGGCCGGCGCAACACGAAGATCAGCCTAAGAAGCAGGATCATGAACGCGGCGACAAGCCCCCCAGGAAGCTGCTGAGGCGGCATCCGTTTGCGATTGTAATCGGGGCCATTCTCCTCCTCCTCGCAGCGGCAGGAGGCTACCTCTACTGGAACTACGCCCAACATTTCGAGTCGACCGACGACGCCTTCATCGCCGCGCGGCAGTTCGCCATCGCGCCAAAGGTGTCCGGTTACATCACGGCGGTGCCGGTGACCGACAACCAGCACGTGGCCGCCGGCGATGTCATCGCTCGCATCGACGATCGCGATTACCGCATCGCGCTCGATCAGGCACAGGCGCAGGTGGCCGGTGCTGAGGACAGCATCCAGAACATTGATGCGCAGATCAGCGTGCAACAGGCGCAGATCAGCGCCAACCAGGCACAGGTGGACCAGGCGCAGGCGGCGCTCGTGTTCGCGCAGCAGCAGGCGGCGCGTTATCAGGACTTGGCGAAAACAGGCTCGGGCACCGTTCAGAATGCCCAGCAGTACAGCTCGCAGCTGCGCCAGCAGCAGGCGGCGCTGGAGAGTGCGCAAGCGACGCTCAAGCTGGCGCAACGGCAGGTCGAGGCACTCAAGGCGCAGCGCAACAGCGCCGTCGCGAGCCTCGCACAAGCGAGCGCGCAGCGCGACCAGGCGCAGCTGAACCTTTCCTACACGATCATCACCGCGGCCCAGCCGGGGCGCGTCGTCAGTCTCACCGCCGCGGTCGGGCAATACGCGCAGGCGGGCACGAACCTGAGCATGTTCATCCCGGACGAAATTTGGGTCGCGGCGAACTTTAAGGAGACGCAGCTCGACGCCATGCGGCCGGGGCAGCCCGTGACGCTCACGATCGACGCCTATCCGGAACGCAGCATCCACGGCCACGTCGCCAGCGTGCAACCGGGGTCGGGCACGGCCTTTTCGCTTCTGCCGGCGGAAAACGCGACTGGCAATTGGGTCAAGATCGTGCAGCGCGTGCCGGTCAAGATCATCATGGATAACCCGCCGACCGACGTCGCGCTCGGCCCAGGCATGTCCGTCGAGGCCACAGTGCGGGTCAATCCAAATCCAGCGCTCTATGAGCGCCTGAGGACTTGGGTATGAGCGCCGTGGCGATCGGAGCTGGCGCTCCGGCCGCGCCTCGCACCGCAGGCGCCAACCCATGGCTGATAGCCGTGTTGGTCGCGTTCGCGGCCTTCATGGAGGTGCTCGACACCACCATCGCCAACGTGGTTCTGCCCTATATCGCCGGCGGCCTGGGCGTGAGCGAGGACGAAGCATCCTGGGTGGTGACCACCTATCTCGTTGCCAATGCCGTCACCTTGACGGCGAGCAGCTATCTCGCGCATCGGCTCGGCCGCAAGACTTTCTTCCTGATCTGCCTGGCGCTGTTCACCGTCAGCTCAGTTCTGTGCGGCTTTGCTTCGAACCTTAGTATGCTGCTGCTGTTTCGCATCCTCCAAGGGCTCAGCGGCGGCGGCATGGTGCCAGCCTCGCAGTCGATTCTGGCGGACTCGTTTCCGCCGGCAAAGCGCGGTCAGGCTTTTGCGTTGTTCGGCTTTGCCGTGGTGGTGGCGCCGGTGGTCGGCCCGACGCTCGGCGGCTGGCTGGCCGACAATTTCTCCTGGCAGTGGTGCTTTGAGATCAACGGCCCGGTTGGGCTCGTTGCGATCGCGTTGATCGCGGCGATCCTGCGCGAGCCACAGGCGGCCAGCGATGAGCGCAAAAAGCTGAAGCAGCAGTCCGTTCCTTTCGATCTCGTCGGCTTTGTGCTGATCGCCAGTTTTCTCAGCACGCTTGAGATTGCGCTCGACCGCGGTCTGATAGACGATTGGTTCGCTTCGACCTTCATCGTCGCGGTCACCACAGTTTGCGTGCTCGCCTTCGTGCTGATGATTCCGTGGGAGCTCAGCCGCGCCAACCCGATCATCGATATCCGGATAGTAGCGACGCGCCAGTTCGGCGCATGCTTTCTGGTGATGCTGGCGAGCGGCGCGATCCTGCTCGCGACCACCCAGTTCCTGCCCCAGCTGGTGCAGCAGAATTTCGGCTACACGGCGCAATGGGCCGGCCTCGTGCTTACGCCGGGCGGGCTGGTGACCGCGATCATGATGCCCGTGACCGGCCGCCTTTCCGGCAGGGTTCAGCCCCGCACCCTGATCGCCATCGGTGCAGCGATCTGCGCGCTCGCGATGTTTGACATGACGAGAATCAACGGCGACCTCGACTTCTGGTTTTTTGCCACCTCGCGCATCTATCTCGGCATCGGACTACCGTTGGTCTTCATTCCGATCTTGACCGCCTCCTATGACGGAGTACCGAGCGGCAAGACGGACCTGGCTTCGGCCCTGATCAACGCAGCGCGCAACACCGGTGGCTCGATCGGGATATCGCTTGCCAACAATGTGCTCGCGCACCGCGAGCAGTTTCATCAGAGCCGCATTATCGAGCTCGTCAACCCTTCGACCGTCCAATATCAGGACACGCTGAAGCAGGTGACGCAGTATTTTGTCGCGCACGGCAGCTCGCTGGCGCGGGCACAGCAGCAGGCCTTCGCCTGGATCGGCCAGCAGGTGCAGACGCAGGCCGCGTATCTCTCCTATATCGACGTGTTCTGGATGCTGATGCTCATCTCCGCCGCCGCCGTGCCGCTCGCGCTCATTCTGCGCAAAGTAAGGCTTGGCGTGCCCGCTCCGGCCGCACATTGATGCTCAGCGTGTTGTTATGTCAAGCGCATCTCGGTGCGAGCAACGGGGACGGCGACCCAGCTTTCCTCCATCCGGCGCAAGATCCTCGCGCCCGCCGCCCCCGCGCCGAACCGCTGCGATAACCGTTACGGTGCAGGTGCGTTTCCCCATGTTTGTCCCAACACACGCAACCAATTTCTGAAGCATAATTTCTCAATCAGCGGCTCGCCGTAATCACGCGCACGCATAACCTGCACCAGATTTTGCAGTCCGGCGGCATTTCCTATTGCTGCTGGGATCTTTGCGCCGTCGAAATCGGAGCCCAAGCCGACGCCGTCCTCGCCGACATGTTGGAGCATATGCTCGACATGCTCGATCACCAGGTCAATGGGTGTGTCGGCATCTCGGCGACCGTCCGGACGGAGAAAGCTGGTAGCAAAATTGACGCCGACAATGCCTCGGGTTTCACGGATCGCGATCAGTTGCGGGTCGGTGAGATTTCGCGAATGTGGGCTCAACGCATGCGCGTTCGAATGCGTGGCTACAAGAGGGGCATTGCTGATATCGGCGACGTCCCAGAACCCGCGTTCATTAAGGTGCGACAGATCGATTAAGATTCGCAACCGATTGCAGGCGACGATCAGCTTTTTGCCGAGGTCGGTCAGACCGGGTCCGGTATCGGGCGAGGAGGGACAGAGGAACGGCACGCCCTGCCCGAACGCATTCGGTCGGCTCCAAACCGGGCCGAGCGAACGCAGTCCCGCCGCATGCAAGACGTCCAGCAGCTCGAAATCCGGGTCTATGGCTTCCGCGCCTTCGATATGAAGAACGGCCGCCAACGCGGCATCCCGCAGGGCTTGTTTGATTTCATCGACACTGCGGCAAACACGGACTCGGCCGCGCGACTCCCGCTCGATACGCAGAAGAAGAGACGTCATGCGCAATACAGTCGTTTGCGCCACCGTCAATTCGACGGCTGGCGCGGCCGACGCGCCCCCGCCAATGTCTCCAGAGGGCGTGTCGCCATTGCGGTCAGTTGCTCGATCGCTCGACGGCACGAAAATAGCGAACAGGCCTCCGGCGAACCCCCCTTGACGCGCCATGGGGAGATCCAGCTGGCCCTTGCCCCCTCCTTCGAGGAATGCTCTGGGGGCGTCTGCTCGGCCGCGCCGGTAAAGACGCAACAGGACGTCATTGTGGCCGTCGAAGATCGGCACCCGCCGCGGCGATGTCATCAAAGACGCTCCGTTGAAGAAATAGAGGATCCATCGAGAGGCGAGTAAACCTGATTCCGAATTTCGCGCCCGAGGATGGCGCCAGGTGATGCGAAATTCGGAATCGGAGCACTAGGACGTAGACTCATTACCGTGTAGCCAGATGCGGATTGCGACGAGTTTGAGACCGGCGAGATAGTTTTCGGCCAGCTTGTCGTATCGGGTCGCGATGCGGCGGAACTGCTTGGCTTTGTTGAAGAAGCGCTCGACCAGGTTCCGCGCCTTGTAGAGGAACGGGCTGAAGCAGATCGGGGCCTTGCGGTTGGCCTTGGGCGGGATGTTAGCCCATGCCTTTCGCTCGATGACGGCATTGCGCAAGGCGTTGGCATCATATCCCTTATCGGCGAGTAGCATTGCACCCTCGGGCAAATCCTTGATCAAGTCCGCTGCAGAGGCGATGTCACTCACCTGGCCTGCCGTGAGCGTCAGCTTGATCGGCCGACCTTGGGCGTCGACAAGAGCATGGATTTTAGTTGTCAGCCCACCTCGGGAACGACCGAGACAATGGTCTCGATCCCCCCTTTTTGCCGTCGCGCCCTGCTGATGGACGCGAACAATGGAGGTATCGATCATTTGCAACCTACCATCATGGGCCTTGGTGATGGCATCCATGAGGCGGTCCCAAACACCTGCTTTGCGCCATCGGACAAAGCGATTGTAGCAGGTGGTGCGTGGGCCGTACCGCTCTGGCAGATCGCGCCATGGCGCCCCGGATCGCAGCACCCAGAAGATGCCGTTCAGCACGCGGCGGTCATCCACGCGCGGCACGCCACGGGGTTTGTTGGGGAGAAGCGGTTCGATCACGCGCCATTCGGAGTCAGTCAGGTCATATCGGCTCATGCGTCGCATG
>DASXIG010000627.1:0-1577 GCA_036498105.1 Xanthobacteraceae bacterium
GAACACCATGCCCGGCCTGAACTCGTCGCCGATGGCTTTCAGAGCGCCCTGGTCCGCCTTGATGGCGTGATGGCGGTAACGCGGATATTCCAGCGAAGCGAGGCCATGGCCGTGAATGCCGGTCTCGCAGATCGCCAGACCCCGCCCCGCAATTTCGCAGCGGACCTCTTCCATCGCGTCAGAAATTTTGCATCCAGGACCGAACAACTCGAGTCCCCGCTCGTATGCCGCGACACAGCCTTGGTAGATCTCGCGCTGCTTTGCGTCCGGCTCCCCGAGGCAGAATGTGCGCTCCACGTGGGTGAAGTAGCCGCCGTATTTCGGATGAATTTCGCAGATGATGACATCGCCCTGCTCCAGCGCGCGCGTGGTCGGCAGCCGGAATGGATGGGGGTAGGGATGGGGGTCGCAGGCCCATAGAAACAGCGTGGGCTCCTCGCCGCCGTTTGCCAGCATGGTCTCGACCATCCGCGCGTAGACTTCGCACTCCTTGACACCGGGTCGTGCGATGTCCCGGCATGCTTGCAGCATGAGATCGCCAAGACCTGCTGCGCGCCCCAGCACCTCGATCTCCTCGGCGCTTTTGATCGCGCGCACCTGCTCCAGCATGTCTCCGATATCGACGAGGCGCGCCTCCGGCAGCAGTTCCTTCAATCGCGTATAGACGCTGTGCGGGATCCAGCCGTCCGGATCGAGCGGGCCGGCGAGCCCGTCCATGCCGACATTGCGGTTGCCCAGGCCGAGCTCGTTGATGCGACTTGCCACCGTGTCGGCCCAGCTACCGCTCCGCGCCCTGATGTCGCCGACCCAGTCCTGGGCGCTGCGCCATCCCTCGAGGAAGGTCGGCATCTGCACGAAGCAGGTCGGCTCGCCCGAAAGGGGAAAGATCAGAACGTTGAATTCCGCATTGCCGCCGACGGGGCAGAGGTAGCGCGCATTGGCGGTGTAGAAGTCCCACATGGTGGGCCAGCCCCACAGCACGATGGCGTCGAGACCGCGCGCTTTCATGCGGTCGCGCACCAGCGCCCAGCGCCGGTCGCGTTCAGCGCGGGACAACCGCGGCAGCTCCAGAACTTTTCGCATGGCTCAGCTCGCCTTTGTTCAGCGGGATTGGGTGGGTTAGGCGCGCGCTCACCTTTGCGCAGACTGCGTACACTTGCCTGCGCGCGCCGTAACCCACCGCGAACCGTGGGCGGCGGGTTACGCTCGCGGAAGGCCGCGAGCTAACCCACCCTACATCTTTAGCCGCTTTAGACTGTCCAGATAATCCGCGATGCCGCGCTCGAGGTCATATTGCGGGGCGTAGCCCAGCTCCGCGCGCGCACGCGAAATGTCGTAGACGCCAGAGGCGGGATAGGGCATGCCGAGGAAGTTCAGCCCCGGCCCGATCTCGATCTTTGCCTGCGGCAGGTGCTCGCGAATGACACGCGCGAAGTCGTTGAGCGTCACGCCGATGCCGGTGCCGATGTTGTAGACGCGGCTCTACGGATGATCGGCGATAATGGCGAGATAGATGCCATAGGCGGAATCCTTGATATAGACGAAGTCATCCTTCTCGTCTCCGCCCTGCGCCAGAT
>DASXIG010000628.1:0-4780 GCA_036498105.1 Xanthobacteraceae bacterium
GCTTCCTTCGGCCCGGCGGTGAAATACGTGATGAGATCGAGAAGCTGGTAACCCGCGCGAATGAGACGGTTGAGGCCGGGTTCCTCGAGACCGAGCGCGGCCAGATATTCGCCGCGCTCGGCTTGCGGCAGGACGGCGATCTCGGCCTCGATCTTGGCCGAGATGATGACGCAGGCCGCGCCTTCCTGTTGCGCGCGCGCCTCCACCTTGCGGGAAAACGCGTTGCCGGAGGCGGCAGAGCCCTCGTCCACATTGCCCACGTAGAGCACCGGGATCGAGGTCAGGAGCCCGAGCATGTGAAATGCTTTCTCCTCCTCCGGCTTGCGCTCGACCAGGCGGGCAGGCTTGCCCTCCCGCAAAAACGCAAGAGCACGCTGCACAAGATCGAGCGTCTCTTTGGCCTCGGCAGCCTCGCGATCGTTTCCCTTCGCCTTCTTGCCGAGGCCATCGAGGCGGCGTTCCAGACTGTCCAGGTCCGCGAGCATCAGCTCGGTCTCGATGGTTTCGATATCGGCAATCGGGTCGATCGCGCCCGATACGTGCGCGACCTCGGTATCCTCGAAGCAGCGCACGACGTGCGCAATCGCGTCCACCTCGCGCACATGCGCCAGGAACTGATTGCCCAGGCCCTCGCCTCGCGACGCCCCGCTGACCAGGCCCGCGATATCGACGAAGGTCAGCCGCGTCGGTTTGATCTTGGCGGATTTCGCGAGCCTGGCGAGCACCTCCAGCCGGGGATCGGGGACCATGACCTCACCGACGTTGGGCTCGATAGTGCTGAAAGGATAATTCGACGCCTGCGCCGCCGCCGTCGCGGTCAGTGCGTTGAACAGCGTCGATTTGCCCACATTCGAGAGGCCGAGAATGCCGCACTTGAATCCCATGAAACGTCTCTTGCCGCTCTCTGCTCAGGCACAAGTCCCGAAAAAACCTTTGGCCTGCATGGCGAGGTGGACCTTGTTCTGAAAGCTCGCGTCCTGTCCCTGGGCCAGGAGATCGACGTTGTCGGCAATCACGCCGCAGAGGGCCTCGACCCAGGCGCGCTCGTCCTTGCCGAAATCGTTGAGCACATAGCCGTACACGAGGTCCTTCACCCCGGGGTGACCTACTCCGATGCGGACGCGGCGATAATCATTGCCGATATGCGCCGAGATCGACCGCAGGCCGTTGTGACCCGCAATCCCTCCGCCGGTCTTTACCCGCACCTTGCCCGGCGCGAGATCGATCTCGTCGTGGAAGACCACGACCTCGCTGAGGCCGAGCTTGTAGAAATGCGCGGCTTCCGCCACGGCGCGACCCGAGTCGTTCATGTAGGTGCCGGGCAGAAGCAGCAGCGTGCGCTCCCCCCCGAGTGGCCCTTCCGCGGCTAGGCCCTGGAAACGCCGGCGCCAAGGCCCGATGCCATGGCGTTTCGCAATCGCATCCAGCACCATGAAGCCGACGTTGTGCCGATTGCCGGCATACCGCGGACCGGGATTACCGAGCCCGACCAAGAGCAGCATGAGCGGCGCCTATTCTCCGGCGTGGCGCGCAGCATTCGACACGAGCTGACGCCAGTGCCGCCGATTTGCCCACTCACTTCTTCTCGGCAGGAGCGGCAGGAGCCGCCGCGCCCGGCGCCGCAGCTGGCGCGCCCGCGGGCGCCGCGCCTTCGGCAGGTGTCCCGGCCGCGGCGGCGGTTGCAGCAGCCGCGGCAGCAGCCGCTGCGGCTTCCGCCGCCGCCTTCATCTCTTCCGCGTAGCCGGAAGGCGGCACGATGGTGACCAGCGTCTGATCCAGCCTGCCCACCACGCGCACGTTCGGCGGCAGTGCGACCTCGTTGAGATGCTTGGAATAATTGATCTCCAATTCGGAAACGTCGACGTCGATCGCGGCGGGAATAGCATCGGCGGAGCACACCACCTCCACCGTGTGGGTCACGATGTTGACGGTGCCGCCGCGTTTGACACCCGGCGCCTGATCCGCGTTCATCACATGAACCGGAATGCGCACCCGGATCTGCGCGCCTTCGCCCAGACGGAGGAAATCCACGTGAACCGGATTGTCATGGACCGGGTCGAGCTGAAAGTCGCGCGGGATCACCCGATGCTTGACGCCGTCCACATCGAGCTCGCACAGGGTGGTGAGAAAACGGCCGGCGTAGATGCGCTGCTTGAGCTCGGCATGATCGACCGAGACGTTGAGCGGGGGCTCCGCGCCCCCATAGATCACGCCCGGGACCCGGCCCGCGCGCCGCTCTGCCCGCGCTGCCCCTTTTCCCGCGCCCGCGCGGGGGGTCGCCTTCATTTGCCTGGTCGTCGCCATTTCGGAAATCCCTTGTGTCGGGCGCGGTTATATCGGTGAGAGAGCCGCCGTTCAAGAAACGCGGCCCGCGCCCCGCTGAAATGGGATCTCGTGAGACGGTCGGCGCTTAGGGAGTAGTAGCCGGCCCCAACCTGGCCTCCAGCGCCGCGATGCGCGCCTTCAAGGCTTCGTTCTCCTCGCGCGCAATTCGCGCCATCTCCTTGACAGCCTCGAATTCCTCGCGCTTCACCACGTCGAGCTCGCGCAGCACGCGGTCAGCCTGGGTGCGGAACAGCGTCTCCGCTTCCCGCCGCATGCCGGTAGCGACGCCTGCCGCATCGTTCATCATCCGGGCGACCTCGTCCAAGAAGCGATTGGTAGTCTGTGGCATCGTTCCCGCTCCTGCTGCGCCAGGGATAATGGGGATGATTGGGGGGCATCACAAGGTGCATGCGGGGTGGGTACCTCCCCCTGAAAGGTGCCTGAAAGGGGAGGTATCGCCGCTTCTGTTGCATCGGTGAGTGCTCGGCTTGACTTCTGCGTGTGGCTGCCCGCATCACCCTGCGCATCGCCGTCGCCAATCACCGATGTCTCTCTACGTCATTCCCTTCCCCGCTTTCGACCCGGTGCTCATCAGCCTCGGGCCTTTTGCCATCCGCTGGTACGCGCTCGCCTATATCGTCGGGATCCTGCTCGGCTGGGTCTATGCCCGCGCCCTCATCAAGCACGAGACGCTTTGGGGCGGCGTGCCGCCAATGACCCGGGCGGACTTTGACGATTTCGTGCTCTGGGTCACGCTCGGCATCATTCTGGGCGGCCGGATCGGATATGTGCTGTTCTATAACCCCGCGTATTTCGCCCACAATCCCCTGGAAGTCATCGAGGTGTGGAAGGGCGGCATGTCCTTCCATGGGGGCTTCCTCGGCTGCGTGCTTGCGGTCGTGCTGTTCGCGCGCCATCGCGGCATATCCACCCTCTCGCTCGGCGATCTGACCTGCGCAGCGTCGCCGATCGGCATCTTCCTTGGCCGGCTTGCCAATTTCATCAATGGCGAGCTGTGGGGCAGACCGACCGACGCACCCTGGGCCATGGTGTTCCCGAACGGCGGACCGGAGCCGCGGCATCCCAGCCAGCTCTACGAAGCCATGCTCGAAGGACTGCTCCTGTTCGTAGTGCTCGCGCTGCTGATTCGGCGCGGCGCACTGCGGCGCCCCGGCTTTGTGCTCGGCGCTTTCGCCTTCGGCTACGGCATTGCGCGCACGATCGGGGAATTCTTCCGCGAGCCCGACGTGCAGCTGGGTTTTCTCTGGGCCGGCACGACCATGGGGATGCTGCTGTCGCTGCCGCTGATTCTCGGCGGCCTGATCCTCATGCTTGTTGCGGCACGACGCAAAGCCGCAGGATAGCCGTGAGGGCACCCGAGCCCGCCCCGCTCGAAGCGGAGATCCGGCGGCGCATCGAGGCCGCGGGCTCGCTCTCGGTGGAACAATACATGGCGCTCTGCCTCACCCATCCCGAGCACGGCTATTACGTGACCCGCGCGCCAATCGGCAGCGGGGGAGACTTCATTACCGCGCCGGAGATCAGCCAGATGTTCGGCGAGTTGCTGGGGCTATGGGCGGCGGCGGCCTGGCAGGCCATGGGATCGCCGGAGAATGTTCGCCTGGTCGAGCTTGGGCCGGGCCGCGGCACCATGATGCTCGACGTCTTGCGCGCGAGCAGGGTGGTGCCCGCATTCCACGCTGCCGTTGTGCTTCACCTGGTGGAAGTCAGCGCTGCGTTGGAGCGCCTGCAACGGCAGGCCTTGATCGCGACCGGCGTGCCCGTGTCCTGGCACTCCTCGCTCGAAGACATCCCGGATGGGCCGCTCATTATTCTCGCGAACGAATTCATCGACGCGCTGCCCATCCATCAGGCCGTCATGTGCGCCGATGGCTGGCACGAGCGCGTGCTGAAGCTGCGCCAGGACGGCCGGCTGCATTTCAGCATCCACCGCGATCCAATTCCCCTGTTCGAGGGATTTCTTCCAGCCGACTTGCGCGTTGCGAAGATCGGGCAGATTTTCGAATGGCGCAGCGACAAGATGGCACTTCAGATCGGGCGCCGGGTGGTGAAATCGGGCGGCGTCGCACTCATTATGGATTACGGTCACGTTCAGCCGGCACTCGGGGAAACGCTGCAGGCCGTAAGAGGACACGGTTACGCCCATCCGCTCGAAGCGCCGGGGCTGGCGGACCTGACCGCCCATGTCGATTTTCACGCCTTGGCGCAGGGGGCAGAGGTGATGGGGGCGCGCGTGCACGGACCGGTGCGGCAGGCCGATTTCCTGCGCCGGCTCGGGCTCAAGCAGCGGGCAACCGTTCTCAAGGCCAGTGCGCCACCGAGCTATGCCGGCACCATCGATGCGGCCTACGAGCGGCTCACCAGCGAGGATCGCACCGGAATGGGCAGCCTCATCAAGGCAATCGCTTTCTCCCGCCCGGAAGTGGGCACGCTG
>DASXIG010000629.1:0-5157 GCA_036498105.1 Xanthobacteraceae bacterium
CTCCTGGAGGAGCGGCGAAACCTCCTGGGCCTCGTGCTCACCCATGCGCATGAAGACCATTTCGGCGCGCTCCTTGATTTGTGGCCGCAGCTCAAGATCCCGGTCCATGCAACGCCGTTCACGGCCGCCCTGCTTGCTGCCAAAGGGGCAGGCGAGCCGGGTGCGCCCGATATTCCCGTCAACATCATTCCGATGGGGGCCCGCTTTACCCTCGGTCCTTTCGATATCGAGCTCGTGTCGATGGCCCATTCGATACCTGAATCGAATGGCCTCATCATCCGGACGCCTTTGGGGACATTACTGCATACCGGCGACTGGAAGATCGATCTCAGCCCGGTCATTTCTCCTCAAACGGACGAAGCAAAGTTGCGGGCGCTCGGCAACGAAGGCTGCCTTGCGCTCGTCGGCGATTCCACCAATGCGGTCCGGGAAGGCCGCTCGCCGTCCGAGGCCGATGTTGCGCAATGTCTCGCCGAACTCATCCGCAGCGCGCCGCGCCGGGTAGGGGTTACGACATTTGCCTCCAACGTCGCGCGGATGCGCGCGGTGGCGGAAGCGGCCGCATCATGCGATCGGGAAGTCGTGTTGGTCGGGCGCGCCATGGATCGCATCGCCCAGGTCGCCCGCGAGACCGGCTACCTCGATGGAATCAAGGAGTTTCACTCCGTAGACATTTACGGCCATTTGCCGCCGGACAAGGTGGTTGCGCTCTGCACCGGCAGTCAAGGCGAGCCGCGCGCAGCGCTCTCGCGTATTGCCCTGGACGAGCATCCGGACGTGGCATTCTCGCGTGGCGACCGCGTGATCTTTTCCTCGCGTGCCATTCCAGGCAACGAGAAGGCGGTCATGCGAGTCATCAACGGGCTCGTCGAACAGGGGGTGGAGGTCATCACCGACCGCACCCACCTTGTGCACGCTTCCGGTCACCCCCGCATGGGCGAGCTGCGCGACATGATCTCCTGGGTACGGCCTGAAATGTTGCTCCCCGTACACGGCGAGCATCTCCATATGACGGAACATGCCGCGCTCGCCCGCTCCGCCGGAGTGAAACAGGTGCTGGTATGCCGGGATGGCGAGCTCGTGCGGCTTGCTCCGGGCGTCCCCGGCAAAATCGATGAGGTGCCCGCAGGACGCATCTACCGCGATGGCTCGCTCCTCGTCAGCGCCGAGGAGCGCACTGTCGCCGATCGCCGCCGCCTGGGTTTTGCGGGAATCGTCTCGATGTCACTGGCCCTCTCCAGCAAGGGCGAGCTCCAGGGCGACCCGGCAGTGACGCTTACCGGGATTCCGGCCATGGATGCGCGGGGACGCAGTACCATCGATGTTGCGCTGAGCGCCGCCCTGGAGGCGTTCGAGAGCTTGCCGCGAGCACACCGGCGTGATCCTGATGCCGTAGCCGAGGCAGCCCGGCGCGCCATTCGCGCAGCCCTGAGCGCCGTTTGGAAGAAGAAACCCACCTGCCATGTGCATGTAATCGAAGTGTAGCTTCGCTTGGCCCACCCGCTCGCGCTGCTGTCCGGCCGCACTGGAGAAGGAAGCCATGATTGGACGTCTCAACCATGTCGCCATTGCGGTCCGCGATATTACCAGGGCCGCAGACGTTTATCGCCGGATGCTGGGGGCCGAGGTTTCAGAGCCCGCGGCGCAGCTGGATCACGGCGTCACGACCGTGTTCATCACGCTTCCTAATACCAAGATCGAGCTGATCGCCCCGCTGGGGGATGCATCGCCCGTCGCCAAGTTTCTCGATCGCAATCCGGACGGCGGAATTCACCACGTCTGCTACGAGGTCGACGATGTTCGCGCCGCACGCGACAAGCTCAGGCAGGAGGGGGCGCGCGTTCTCGGCGATGGGGAGCCAAAGATGGGTGCCCATGGCAAGCCGGTGCTGTTTCTGCACCCAAAGGATTTTTGCGGAACACTCATTGAGATCGAGGAGGCGTGAGGATGCGCGATAGCCATCGAGAATAGATAGGGCCTCGCATTCTAGGCAGCCGGTGCGCAGCTACCACTCCAGGAAATTCAAATCGGCGGCACTGGCCGCAAAATGAATTCGGCTTGCTGCCGGGGCAGCAAGCCGAATCGCGGATAGTAACTGAGACGTTATATGGCCGAGCCAGCGCCTAGCACGGCTTCAGCACCAGCGGCGCCCGCATCCTCGATACGACCGATAATAGTAAGAAGGAGCCACATCATATTCTGCAGCATAAGCACCGTAGGGAGCGGCATAGCCATATCCATAGCCACCGCCGTAACCATAGGCAGCATAGCCGCCGTACCCATAGCCACCGTACCCACCGTAGCCTCCGCAGCCGCAGCAGGAGCAGGAAGGCTGCACGATGACGGGAGCGGGGGCATAGCAGCCGTAGCCGCAGCCGCCGGCGAGAGCAGGCTCAGCGCCGATGCTGAACGCGAAGCAAAAACCGAAGAGCAGCAAAGCCGCGATGCGGCCAGAGGTGAACACACGCCGGGTGATGATTTTTCTCCATCAGCCAGGGTTACATGCATAACATCGATTGGTGTTTTGCGATACGGACCTGTGAATTCGAGTTGCCCTTTACCTTAATTGTCTGTCTTCACTCCTATCTGGTAACGGATTGATGTCTCTGGGAACGGCGATCGCCATCTATTTCATCATATGGTGGACTGTTCTGTTTGCGGTGCTGCCCTGGGGAGTACGCAGCCAGGAGGAAAGCGGTACCGTCGCCAGAGGTACAGATCCGGGCGCACCTTCGATACCAAATCTCAAGCGGAAGCTTCTCTGGAATACAATCGTTTCCGCCATCGTGTTCATGGTCTGGTACCTGATCTATACCTACCGGCTGATCGCCATCGAGGACGTCGCCGCGTGGCTCGGCATGTCGCGCTAGTTGGCACGGCAGGGGCGGCGAGGTTGGTGGGTCCGAATAGCCCAGTACCGCCGATTTGAAGCTCGAAAGAGGCGCTCGGACACCAGCCGCGAGCTGATCACCGCGACATCGGCCCGTCGAACGTCTTGCGCCTTGAGAAAAAGCGACGCTCCGGCCTGGCGGGCTAGTCCGACCGGAGCGCCGTCCCCAGATCGAGCCGGATAGGGGCGGCTCGACGGCTCGAAGGTAGGTCGGCAACATTTAACGAGTTGCAACTTTTGCCGAAACCTTCGCCGATGGTTAATCCCCGAGCCTGGTGTTTTTCCAGGCGTGCCAATGTCAGACGGATGTGCTTCATGGGAAATGCTTGACTCCGTCAAGTAAAGTCTGGGAAGCTCTCCCTTCCGACTGGAGCCGCGATCCTTCCGTGCCTACGGCCATCGATAACCGCGTCGCCGCGGTACGGCGGTTCAACCGCTTCTATACCCGGCAGCTCGGTCTGCTGCAGGATGGTGTGCTATACGCGCCATTCTCCCTGACCGAGGCGCGCGTGCTCTATGAGCTGGCGCAGCGTCCCGGGTGCACCGCCACAGAGCTCGCGGCCGAGCTGGGCCTTGATCACGGATACCTCAGTCGCATTCTCCGCCGCTTCCTTGAGGATGGCTTCGTTTCACGCATCCGTGCCGCGAGTGATGGGCGTCAGGGCCTCTTGTCGCTGACAGCCAAGGGAAGCAAGAAATTTGCCGTACTTGATCGGCGCGCGCGCGCTCACGTCACGGATCTGCTGGAGAAGCTCTCTATCGCCGCTCAGCGGCAGGTGATCTCCGGTATGCGAAGCATCGAGGCGGCGATCTGCCTGACCGACCGGGTAGAGCCAGCCTGTCGCCTTCGGCCGCCTCGCGCCGGTGACTTGGGGTGGGTGGTCGCACGCCACGGCGCCATCTATGCGGACGAGTACGGTTGGGGGCCGCGCTTCGAAGCTCTGGTTGCGGACATAGTCGCGCAGTTTGCCAGGAGCCATGACCCTAGCCGCGAATGCTGTTTCATCGCGGAGCTTGCAGGGGAGCCGGTGGGATCGGCGTTCGTTGTGCGATCGACAGGCAAGGTGGCGAAGCTTCGGCTGCTGATGGTGGAGCCCGGGGCGCGCGGACGCGGCATCGGGCGCCGCCTCGTTGAGCAGAGCCTGGAGTTCGCGCGGGACACGGGTTACAAGTCGATGGAACTGTGGACCCAGAAGGTGCTGAAAAGCGCGCGCAAGATCTATCTCGATATGGGTTTCAAGCTCGTCATCTCCCAGCGGCACCGCACCTGGGGCGACGACGTGATCGGTGAGACCTGGAAGCGTCCGCTCTGAAGGAGAGTCTTTACAATCCGGGAGCGCGGCGGGAACCCTACCCCTTTGGCTGCCCATCTCTATGAAGGCGTGAAACGGCCAGAATCGTGCCATACGGAGGCCGTTCACATACGAGCTGTCATGTCCGCGGGGAACCCATAAATGAGCGAGCCTAGCGGCACACATCCTTTTGCTCCGTTCGAATGGCTGCTGTCGCTGCGTTATCTGCGCGCGCGGCGGCAGGAAGGCTTCATCTCGGTCAACGCCGGATTTTCTTTCCTCGGCATCATGCTGGGTGTTGCGACGCTCATCATTGTCATGGCGGTGATGAATGGTTTCCGCAAGGAGCTGCTCGACAAGATCCTTGGCCTGAACGGGCACCTGCTGATCCAGCCGCTGGAGTCTCCTCTTACCGACTGGCAAGACGTTGCGGAGCGCGTCGGGCAGGCCGATGGGATCAAGCTTGCGGCGCCGATCGTGGAGGGCCAGGCGCTCGCATCTTCCCCGTTCAGCGCCGCCGGCGTGCTCTTGCGCGGGATACGTGCCGCGGATCTCATGAAGCTTCCCTCCATCGCCAGCAACATCCGTCAAGGAACGCTTGAGGGCTTTGACGAGGGGCAGGGGGTTGCGATCGGCCGACGGCTTGCGGATCAACTGTCGCTACGGGCCGGCGACAGCATCACGCTTGTTGCTCCGCGCGGTGCAGTGACTCCCATGGGCACGACGCCGCGTATCAAATCGTATAAAGTGGCAGCGGTATTCGAAGTGGGCATGTCGGAATACGATTCCGCATTCGTCTTCATGCCGCTGCCCGAGGCTCAGGCCTATTTCAATCGCGCCGGAGATGTCACCGCTATCGAGGTCTACACCGAAAATCCCGACCGGATTGATCGCTACCGCAAGCTCGTGGCCGATGCGGCCAACCGGCCGATCTTCATGGTGGATTGGCGCCAGCGCAATGCAACTTTCTTCAAC
>DASXIG010000630.1:0-2453 GCA_036498105.1 Xanthobacteraceae bacterium
CTACTCCTGCGGCAGGGATCATGCTGAAATGACAAGTCGTGACGATCCGACTCGACGCTGACTTGCTCCAATGGTTTCGGCAGCAACGGGGCTATCAGACGCGAATCAACGCCATCCTTCGCGCCTACATGAATGCGACCAGCTCCTGAGCACCCGGAGCTGCTGCCATACGGGCATGTCGCCCCCGCTCACGCGGGTTGCAATCGTTCAGGGCTCGACCGGCAGGTCGGCACGTGCGCCCCACTCGGCCCACGAGCCGTCATAGAGCGCTTGCGGCTCCTTGCCGAGCGCGTCAAGCGCAAGCCAAAGGACTGCGGCCGAGACCCCTGAGCCGCAGCTGGTAATAATGGGCCGCTCGAGATCGACGCCGCTCGCGGCAAATGCGGCCCTGATCTTTTCAGCCGGCGCCAGTCTTCCGCCGGCGACGATCTCGCTTGATGGGACATTGAAAGCGCCAGGCATATGGCCTGACCGCAAACCCGGGCGCGGCTCCGGCGCTTCCCCACGGAATCGGTCGGCCGGGCGTGCATCAACCACTTGTACGGTGCGGCCGGCCAATGCCGCGCGCATGCTGTCGAGCGAGGCTACACGCCCCGGAGCCGGCTCGCGGGCGCGGAACAGGCGCGGCGGGCGCGTCACCGGCCCGTGATCCAGCGGGCGGCCTTCGCTCTTCCATTTGGGGAGGCCGCCATCGAGGATGAACACCTTCTCGGCACCAAAGAGCCGAAACGTCCACCACACCCGCGGTGCCGCGAATAATCCCGCGCCGTCGTAAACGACGATGGTGTCGGTGTCCGCGATGCCGAGCGCCCCCACTTGATGCGCAAACTGCTGCGCATTCGGCAGCATATGGGGCAGGGGATTGGAGCGGTCCGCAATCGCGTCGATGTCAAAGCGGACCGCGCCGGGTATATGGCCAGCGAGAAACTCGGCATCGGCGTCGCGCCGCATGGCCGGCAGGTAGAAGGATCCATCGACCACGGCGAGCTCTGGAGCGCCCAGGCGCGCTGCAAGCCAGTCGGTCGAAACGAGCCATTTTGAAGCGGCCGCGGTCATGGCGAGATCCCGGAGGGTGAGGAGAAAGCGATACGCACGCGCCGGTTCTGCCGGCCTTTCTTTTCGATCTGCGTCACCCGCACGCCTCCGATTTCGCCGGTCGCGCGCACATGGGTTCCCCCGCAGGGCTGCAGGTCGTAAC
This sequence comes from Xanthobacteraceae bacterium, assembly GCA_036498105.1. GTDB lineage: Bacteria > Pseudomonadota > Alphaproteobacteria > Rhizobiales > Xanthobacteraceae > VAZQ01. Next base: position 1,199 of record DASXIG010000630.1, read on the forward strand.
CGATGATTTCGACGAGCCGCACCCGCCCGGTGCCCATCGGCGGCTTTACGGACATCGTCTTCACAAGCGCGGGATTGGCTTCGAGCTCGGCATCGGTGATCCAGCGCGCGCGCACTGCGGCATTCGCCGCGATCATTTCACCCAGCCTGGCGGTGATCTCATCCTTGTCGAGCCCGGCCTCCGGAATGTCGAAGTCGAGCCGCCCGTCGCGATCCCCGACCGCACCACCCGTCACCGGATAGGGCAGCGCCGCCGAGAGCAGATGAAGCGCGGTGTGCATGCGCATGCGCGCATGGCGGAGGTCCCAGTCTATGGCCGCATGCATTGGCTCCCCGATCTTCACCTTCAGGGCAGGGGCAATTGCGGGCACATGCGCAATCTCGGTCTTATCGCGATCGATGTAGGCCGCAGTGCCGATGTGTATCACATCGCCGGTTGCAGTCCTCAGCGTGCCGATGTCGCCTGGCTGGCCACCGGAAGCCGCGTAGAAGACAGTGCGGTCGAGCACGATCCCGCCGGACTCCGTTACTCCGACCACGGTTGCGGTGCATTCCTTGAGATAGGAGTCGTCGCGAAACATGCAGTCGGTGGACATCGGCGGCTCAGAAATTGGTCTCGCGCTCGTCAACTTTTTTCGTACGGCACTTCTATCCGCGGGCGCCGCTCGAGCCAGTCCGGCACGGCTAGCCCCTTCTCCCGCAGGAACCGCGGATTGAACAGCTTCGACTGATAGCGCGTTCCGTAATCGGCGAGAATGGTGACGATCACGTGCCCCGGGCCCATCTCCTTCGCCAGCCGGATCGCGCCCGCGATGTTGATGCCGGTGGAGGCTCCGAGACACAACCCCTCGTGCTCGAGCAGGTCGAAGATCAGCGGGACGGCCTCCTCGTCCGGAATCAGATAAGGCGCATCGACTTTCATGTCTTCGATGATGGCGGTCACGCGCCCAAGTCCTATGCCCTCCGTGATGGAGCCGCCCTCGGAGGCCTTGGCTTCGCCATGGGCAAACAGATTGTACATGGCGGCGCCCTTCGGATCGGCGATGCCGATCACGATGTCCTTCTTCTTGTCCCGCAGAAAGGTCGAGACGCCGGCCACCGTGCCGCCGGTCCCGATGGCGCAGATGAAGCCGTCGACCTTGCCCTCGGTCTGCTCCCAGATCTCCGGGCCGGTCGAAACGAAGTGAGCCGTCCGGTTATCCAGGTTGTTCCACTGATCCGCGAACAACACCCCGTTCGGTTCGGTTTTCCGCAAC
>DASXIG010000631.1:0-2537 GCA_036498105.1 Xanthobacteraceae bacterium
GCTGTTGAGAAGTTCGCACAGATTGCGCACTATCCTTTGATGCGCATAGCTCGCCGGCGCCATCATCACGGCAACCCCCTCGATCAGCTCCCAGTGCTCCCCATGCGGTCGCGTCTCCAGGAAGGCCATGAACTCGTCCACGTCCATGCTCCCCGACCAGGGCTGCGCCGGCGCATTCACGTTCATCTACACGTCTCCTGAGCCGAATAGTGACTTAGCATCGGCGCGCGCAATGTGCGATAGGGCCTATCTTGGGGATTGATCATGCTCGGACATAATCGCAGGATGAGCGGGGCGGAATGCCTCGCCGACATGCTCAAGGGCTACGACGTCACGCACGTGTTTCACGTGCCGGCGGTGCTGCGCAAGACATTCGCGGTGATGGAGAGCCGCACCAACATCAAGCGCTTGCACGTGCACGGGGAGAAGGCCGCGGCCTATATGGCGGACGGCTATGCCCGCGCGTCCGGCAAGCCCGGCATCTGCATGGCGCAGGTGATCGGCGCGCTCAACCTTGCCGCCGGCCTGCGGGACGCCTGGCTCGCGCATTCGCCGGTGATCGCCATGACCGGCGGGCGCGAGGCGAAGACCAAATTCCGCAAGGTCTATCAGGAGGTCGATGACGTGCCGGCGTTCGAGCCGGTGACCAAATTCAACGCAACGGTGGACGACGTGGCGCGCTTTCCCGACATGGTGCGCCAGGCGTTCCGGGCCGCGACCTCCGGGACGCCGGGCCCCGTGCATCTGCAGTTCCGTGGCAATGAGGGCCAGATCGATGCTGAGGAAGCGGAGCTGGAGCCTTTATGCGAGCCGCAGTTCGCACGGGTGCCTCCGTTTCGGCCGCGCCCCGATGATGCCAGCATCACGGCGGCGCTCGAGCATCTCCAGAGCTCCGCGCGGCCGGTGATTGTCGCAGGCGGCGGGGTAAGGGCATCGGGCGCGGCATCGGAGCTGGTTGAGCTGGCCGAAGCGCTACATATTCCCGTCGCAACCTCGCTCAACGGCAAGGACGCAATTCCGGGGAATCATCCGCTCTCGGTCGGGGTGGTAGGTTCCTATTCGCGCGAGAGCGCCAATCGGGTCGTGAACAGCGCCGATCTCGTCTGCTTCATCGGCAGCGAGACCGGTGGGATGACCACGCATTTCTGGGCCGTGCCGAAGATCGGCACGCCCGCCATCCAGATTGACATCGACCCCGAGGCGCTCGGGCGAAACTATCCGCTGCTCGCGCGAGTCAACGGCGATGCCAAAGTTACCCTTGCACAGATGCTGCGCGCCGCCGATCGCGGCAGTGCCGGCAAACGAAAGCCGTGGATCGAGCAGTCGCAGAAGATTTGCCGGGAGTGGTCGGCAAAATATCAGCCCATGTTGACGTCTGATGCTATGCCGATCCGGCCCGAGCGCATCTGTGCCGAGCTCGCGCGCCACGTTCCCGACAATGCGATCGTGGTGGTCGATACCGGCCACGCCGGGATGTGGATGGGCGGGATGTACGATCTTACCGGCCCGCGCCAAAGCTACCTGCGCAGTGCCGGCCATCTCGGCTGGGCCTTCCCGGCTGGGCTCGGCGCCAAATGTGCCTGCCCTGATCGGCCGGTCATCACGTTCACCGGCGACGCCGGGCTCTGGTACCACATTGCGGAGATCGAGACCGCGGCGCGCTGGGGCATCAACGCCGTCACGCTCGTCAACAATAATGCGAGCGGCAATCAATCCAAGCGCGGCTTCGATCGCGTCTATGGCGGCACGCAGACCGAACAGGCGCGCGAGCTATGGACCTTCAGCAGGGTGAATTTTGCGCGCATTGCCGAGGATATGGGGGCCATCGGCATCCGGGTCGAGAAGCCCGGCGATATCGGACCAGCCCTGCAACAGGCGCTTGCTGCAAAGCGGCCCGTTATCCTCGACGTCGTTACCGACATTGACGCGCTCGCGCCGCTCGCGGTGAGTTGAGCGGGAAAGAGCGAGGCAATGCCTCGCCCCTATGAACCGGATGCAGCCCAATGGAACTTAACCCGCTGGCGCTGGTTATTTGATCGGCCAGGAAACTCGGCTTGCTGAGAGGCCAGACCCACGATGGTTAGGGAGCGCGCCATGGAAACACACCCCGGGCATGTCGATGCGATCAGCGTGTGGACCTGGGTAGCCACGCTGGCCTTCATCTTGATTGCGGTTGCCGCGGTTCTCGTGGGCACGCACGACAACTTGAGAGTGGCGAGGGAAGCCGGCCCTGCGGTGCCGCTGGTGCAACCGGTCCTGTTGCCGAACAATATGCTCGACGCGCGCGCCTGAGCAGGCACTAGGTCGTAGCCCGCGTTGAGCACTTGCGAAATGCGGGGATTCGCAATCGATACGCGGTTGCTTAATCCTCCGATGTCAAAGGGCGGCGCACGCCCCATTCCCGCAGCACAGCTGCAAGGTCGTCCATTACAAAAAAGCGTGCGCTCTCTCGGTCATAGGCCTCCCGCAGGAGGTCATCGTAATCCGTGAAGGTGTGACGCGCATAGGCGACGAGCGCCAGCCACGCCGCCGTTTCC
>DASXIG010000632.1:0-2793 GCA_036498105.1 Xanthobacteraceae bacterium
GGGTGCGCGGAAAATCGCTATTCTCGTAAACCAGCCCATGGCCGAGCAATGAAGTCCCGACCGGATATGGCATGTCCCGCGGGTGCACCAGATTGCGCGCGCGCAATTCGGCAGCGGTCAATGCGATCTCCTTCGCAAGGACGTCCAGGAGACATTCCAGCGCGAAAGCGGCTTCCGGCTGGCCGGCGCCGCGATACGTGCCCACCGGCGTCTTGTTGGTCCCGATGCAACGCACCGCCACGGAGATATTCGGGAAGCGGTAAGCGCCGGCGATGTGCGCGGTTGCGACTTCTGCCGTGGCTATCCCGCTGGTGAAGACGTAGGCGCCGATATCGACCAAAATCTCAGCCTTGAGTGCGGTGAGGCCGGCCTGCGCGTCACAGCCGATCTCGAGATCGATGGTCATGGCGCGCGAATGGGTGGTCGCCTGCAAATTCTCGAGCCGGTCTTCTATCCATTTCACCGGCCGCTGCAGGACGCGACTGGCGTGGGCGACGACGATCTCCTCGGGATAGGGGCGCGATTTCGAGCCGAACCCACCACCGACATCCTCGGCGATGACGCGCACGTCCTGCTCGGCAAGCCCGAGCAGGCTCGAGAGATTCTGCCGCACGTTATAGTGCGGCTGAGTGGAGAGCCTGACGGTCAGCGCACCTCGCCCCGCATCGAAATCCGCGACCACGCCCCGCGTCTCCAGCGGAACGGGAGCTTGACGGGCGAAGCAAAACTGCCGGCGGGCGCGGTGCGTTGCGCATGCCAGAGCCCGCGCAGCATCCCCGTGGCGGAACTCGAAGCTCGCAGCCACGTTGCCGGCCCATTCGGAATGCAGGGGCGGCGCCCGGGACGCCGTCGCATCATCCGGGCTCGCAATCACCGGAAGCGGCCGGTAATCCACCTCGACAAGTCGCGCCAAATCCTCGGCGCAATACCGGTCGGCCGCAACAACGAACGCGACCGGCTCGCCGACAAAGCGGACGCGGTCAGCCGCGAGAAATTTCGGCAGCCCGTTGCGAATGCTCGGGTGCCAGTAGCGCACGATCCAGGGCTGGTGATTGAACGGCAGATCATGTGCGGTAAGAACAGCCATTGCGCCGGCGGCCACCGCGCGCGAGGCATCGATCGCGACCACTTGCGCATGGGGCAAGGGACTGCGCACGAAGGCCCCATGCGCCATCCGATCGAGATGCACATTATCCACGAAACGCGCGCTTCCGCGCAAAAGTCGCGCGTCTTCTCTTCGCAACATCAGCGGCTCAGGGAAGAAAGCGGTGTCCGCTGCCGGCCCGCCGCATCGAAGTTCTCCGGCGCCAGCCAGCGCTCGAAGCGCGCCTTGCGCGCCGGCCACTCCTCATCGATCATCGCATACCAGGCTGTATCGCGACTGCGGCCCTTCTGGATCATGTGCTGGCGGAATATCCCTTCAAAGGAAAATCCGAGCCGCAGCGCCGCGCGGCGGGAGGGTTCGTTGAGCGCGTTGCATTTCCATTCGTAGCGCCGGTAACCGAGCTCCTCGAACACATATTTGGCCATCAGATACATGGCTTCCGTTGCACCCGCCGAGCGCGCAAGCGCCGGCGTAAAAAAGATATTGCCCACTTCGATCACCCGATGCTCCGGCGTGATGCGCATATACGAGGCGTGCCCCACGGCGGACCCCGTCGCGTTTTCAATGATTGCGAAAGAGAGCGGGTTATTCGATGCGGCGCATGTTTCGAGATAGGCGCGAAACGAGCAGCAATCCGCGAACGGTCCTTCTGCCAAATAGAGCCAAAGATTCTTCTTGCCGGGCCCGTGCGTCCCTTCGAATAGAGCCTCTGCGTGCGTAGGCGGATCGAGTGGAGCAACCGTCACCCAGCGGCCGCGCAGAACCGTGCGCTGCGGCCGGCGTGCCGGCGAGGCATCGACCGCCGGCCCGATCGGCAGATCGGAAGCCGGGTTCATGATGCTGTCAGCAGGCTCACGCGGCATTGGCCATGACGAACACGGCTTCCGCCAGAACGCGCGCGCCGGCGGCTGCATCTTGCTCGAGCACGCTTTCGGCCGGATTATGGCTGATGCCACCTTTGCAAGGAATGAAGATCATTCCGGTCGGGCAGACGTAATGAAGGTAACGCGCGTCGTGGCCGGCACCTGATGCAATATCCATGCAGGAAATGGCGAGATCAGATGAAATCGATCTGATCGTTTGTCGGATCGAGAGCGGGAATTCGAGCGGGCGCTCGTGCAGCAGCTCGGTAACAATCACTCGGCACCGCCCCGCAGAAGCCCGGCAGATCGTCGGGATTCTGTCTCCTATGTCACGCAACGTCTCCGCTTGGGGGTGCCTCAGATCAATGGAGAAAACGACGCGCGCGGGGACCACGGAAGGGGCATTGGGACTCACCGTGAACATGCCGATGGTGAAACGTACGATGTCCTCGCGGTCCCATAGCGCATCCTCCAGCGCCCGAACGATGTCCACGGCGGAGGCAAGCGCATCGCGCCGGATGCTTCGTGGAGACGTGCCGGCGTGGTTCTCCTCGCCATCGACCTGAACCCTGAACGTGCGTTTGCCTTGCATGCCCGTGACGACCCCGATGGTTTTCTTCTGGAGCTCGAGCACAGGGCCTTGCTCGATATGGGCTTCAAGATACGCTGCTGCCTTCGTTCCCGGCTGGCGCCGCGGCAATCGGGGCTCCGCGGCAAGGACCTTGCGCAGCTCGGTCTCAACGGTGATCCCTGCTTTGTCGCTAATTCCGACAATGTCCCCGAGTTGACGCGCGCCACAAAACACGCCTGATCCCATCATCCCCG
>DASXIG010000633.1:0-2394 GCA_036498105.1 Xanthobacteraceae bacterium
TTTTATCTCATGCCGGTGCAGCATCAGCACGCGGCCGTTCCACAGCGCCGGGTTGTCGCGCCGCAGCGCGGCGAAATGCGCGGCGATGTCGCCGCGCCGTTCCTGCGCGAACGGCCACGGCCGCGGCGCAAATGCCAGCTCGAGCCGCTCGACGGGTATGACGGTGGTTTCGATGCGCTGATCCGGAGGGGGCATGCTCGACGAGATCATGAACAGCCCCGCGGCCCCTCATCGGGGGGTGCCCGCGGCCTTCCTGACGAAGCGATCGTCGAACGTGCGGGGAAGATCGAGGGTGGCGCGTTTGAGCTCCTCGTCAAAGGCGATGAGCATGTCGGCAGCCGATTTCATTCCGGCCGCGGGAACGATGCCGGTGCGCGAGTAGACCTCAATGTTGGCCTTCAGCGCGGCGAGATACAGCGACTTGTCACCGAGAAAATAGTCCTCCGGCACGGCGGCGGCGATCTGGTCGGGCGTTGCCTTCTCCAGCCATTGCAGCGTCTTGTAGAAGGCGTTGACCAGCGCCTGCACGGTATTCGGATTGCGGGCGATGAACTCTTCTTTCAGGTAGAGCACAGCGGCGGGGTTGGAGGCTCCGAAAATGGCGCGGGTGCCTGCCTCGGTCCGGCTGTCCGCGACCACCTTGATGTCGCCGTCCTGCTCAAGCTTGGTCATCATGGGATCGATATTGGAGAGCGCGTCGATGTCGCCTTTCTTCATGGCGGCCACCGCCGACGCGCTGGCGCCGACGCCGATAAAGGAGGCATCGGTCGGCTTGAGCCCGGCTTTCGCCATCAGATACATGACGAAGAAATTGGTCGACGAGCCCGGAGCCGTCACGCCGATCTTGTCGCCTTTGAGGTCGGCAGCGGACTTGTAGGTTCCGGCTCTATCCTTGCGCACGCCGAGCACGAGGCCGGGAAAGCGGCCAAGCTCGATCACCGCCCGGATGTCCTGACCCTTGGCCTGCATGCGGATGGTGTGCTCGTAGGCGCCGGTCACGACGTCGACCGAGCCGCCTACCAGCGCCTGCAGCGACTGTGCCCCGCCGCGAAAGTCGTTGATGGCCACGTCGAGCCCCTGCTCCTTGAAATAGCCGAGCCGCTCGCAAATGGTCAGCGGCAGGTAATAGAGTGCGGCCTTGCCGCCCACCCCGAGCGTGACCTGGTTCTTCTCGATCGCTTCGCCTTGCGCGGCACCGATCAGGGAGACGGCAAGCGCGAATGAAGCCAGCCAACTTTTCGCGAGATTCATCTGTTCCTCCTTTTACACTCGTTCAAATCGTAGGGTGCGCAAAGGCGCGCTCTTCCGCGCCGTGCGCACGCGGTCGCCTCCGCCTACCGCTCGGTTCGCGTGGGCACGTCGCCGGCGCGAAGCGCCGGCTCCTTTGCCCACCCTACGATTCCATGCAACGCGGCCCACCAATTTCAGGTTCGCGTTTCGGCCACGACCGGCCGCCACACTAGAAGGCGCCGCTCGGCGAGCGTGACCAGCCCGTCGATCGCAATCACGAACGCGGTGAGCACCACCATCCCGGCAAACACCCCCGCGACATCGAAGACGCCCTCCGCCTGCTGGATGACGTAGCCCAGCCCGGCGGCGGATCCGAGATACTCGCCGACCACCGCGCCCACCACGGCAAAGCCTACGGACGTGTGCAGCGACGAGAACATCCAGGAGAGCGCCGAGGGCCAATAGACGTGCCGCATCAGCTGGTGCTCGTCCATCCCGAGCATGCGCGCATTGGCGAGCACCGCGGGGCTGACTTCCCGCACGCCCTGGTACACGTTGAAGAACACGATGGGGAATACCAGCGTGACCCCCAGCGCCACCTTGGACCAGATGCCGAGCCCCAGCCATAGCGCAAAAATCGGCGCCAACACTACCCGCGGCAACGCGTTCGTCATCTTGACATAGGGGTCGAGCACGGCCGCCACCGTGGGCTGACGCGCAAACCAGAACCCGATCAGGATGCCGGCGATGGCGCCGATGACGAAGGCAAGCATGGCTTCAACGAGCGTCACCCAGAGATGATGCCAGATGGTGCCCTCGATGAGCCATTTGACGATGCGCGCACCGACATCGGAGGGGTTGAGAAGAAGAACGGCGGCAGGAGCTTCACGCCGCCGATGGGAACCGTGGTGAGCACGTGCCAGAGCAGCACGAGGACGACTGCGACGAGCAGCTGAAAGACGAGAAGCGTCTGGCGCGACACGATTACTCTCGATCGTCACCCTGAAGCGCAGGGCCATCCCTATGGAGCAGGCTGAGCATGTGGCCCCTGGGTCCCGGATCTTCGCTCGCCCGGCGAGCCGGGCTCGCTCGTCCGGGACACGAAACACCTCGTGTCCCGGCCGAGTGCAGTGAGGGCGCATTCGCAGGCGCAGACAAGTTTAC
>DASXIG010000634.1:0-4699 GCA_036498105.1 Xanthobacteraceae bacterium
CGCATGAAAGCGGCGCCGTTCGATTACATCCGGGCGAGGAATCTCGCCGAGGCCAGCGCGTCATTGGCCTCGCACGGCGCAACCACGGCCGCCATTGCCGGCGGCCAATCGCTGATCCCGATGCTCAATCTGCGGGTCGCCCTGCCCGACCTCCTGGTCGATATCGGCGGTTTGCAGGAGCTCAAGGAAGTTTCCGCAAACGCAACCAATGTCCGCATCGGCGCCCTGGTCACGCATGCCGCCATTGAGGACGGGAAGCTTCCCGAGACATTCTGCGGACTGATGCGGAAGGTCGCTTCTACAATCTCTTATCGGTCGGTGCGCAATCATGGCACCATCGGAGGCAGTGTTGCGCTTGCCGATCCCGCGGCGGACTGGCCGGGCTGCTTGCTCGCGCTCGGAGCCCATGTCCAAACTTCGGGGCTCAACGGCTCGCGCTCGCAGCCGCTCGGTGAGTTCGTGCGCGGGCAGTATTCGACTTCGCTGGCTCCCGGCGAGATCATCGTCGGCTTCGACGTGCCGCGGTCTGAGGCGCCGCTGCGCTGGGGTTTTTGCAAGGTGGCGAGAAAAAGCGGCGCGTTTGCCGATTCCATCGCCTTCGTCGTCGAGCGCGGCCGCGGCGGGCCGGTATCGGTCGTGCTTGCGGCAGCGGCGGACCGTCCCTGTATGCTTCCAACTGTGGCGCATCAAATCGAAGTGAAAGAAAGCTCTGAAGAAGCCTTGCGTGCTGCGATCGCGCAAGACGTGACAAAATGCGTCGGCGGGGACGATGCCTATCTGATGCGCCTGCATGCATCGACCGTCCTGCGGGCAGTGCGAGAGGCGCTGGCGCAATGACATCCGTGACCCTCGAGCTGAACGGCACCAAGCTCACTTGCGGCGTGGAGCCGCGCGAAACCCTGGCAGATTTCCTGCGCGAGCGCTGTCGGCTCACGGCGACCCATCTCGGCTGTGAGCACGGTGCCTGCGGTGCGTGCACCGTGATGGTGGACGGACAGGCTGCGCGCTCATGCCTTCGGCTTGCGGCGATGTGCGAGGGCCAGTCGGTGCAAACCCTCGAAGGCCTCGAGGACGCTTCGATTATGGAAGTCCTGCGCCGGCATTTTCACCTGTGCCATGCCCTGCAATGCGGGTTCTGCACGCCGGGCATGCTGATCATGGCGCGCGACATTCTCTTGCGCATGGCCGCGCCGAATGCCCGCACGGTCCGCAGCGAGCTCAGCGGACATATCTGCCGCTGCACCGGTTACGCCGGAATCGTTGCGGCCATTGTCGCTGCCGGGGAGGAGCTTGCCCGCGCCAAACGAGCCAACGGATAGGGCCGCAGTATCATCCCCCCGACGCGCTGGATGATAAATGGCTGGGTCCTTGCCCGTGGCAACAGCCTAAAAGCAGTTGTAGGAGCGATAGGGGTACCCACAGTAGGTCGAATAGCCATACCCGCCGAAGCCATGGCGAAACTCGCCACGCTCATGGCCGCCGTGGAAGCCACCGAAATGTCCGCCCATGTGGCCACCGCCGAAGCCGCCAAAGTGGCCGCCGCCACCATGACCACCGCCGAAACCGCCACCGCCCCCGCGAGCCAGCGCGGCAGTCGAGAGCGCAGTACCGCCGAGCGCAACCGCCGTTGCCAGAACAATCATGGTTATCGCCTTACGCATCATAACAAACTCCTTTGCAGGAAAACTGCAGCCCCACGGGTGGGGGACTTGATCGTCGCCCCCACGCAATACTAGTTGGGCGACATGCCGTGCTTTTGCTTCTCTGATCTTGCTGCTGCTTGTTGCTGCTTGCGGCGACCGGGGAGTGGACACAGGCCCGAACCCGGAGAGCTCACCGCGGCAGGCTGGTGGCGCCCATGAGGAATTTGTCCACGGAATGGGCGCATTGGCGGCCTTCGCGGATGGCCCACACAACCAGCGACTGACCGCGCCGCATGTCACCGGCGGCGAAGATTTTCGGGTTCGAGCTCCGATAGGCGAGCGTATCTGCCTTGACGTTTCCGCGCTGGTCGAGCTCGAGCGCGAGCGCGGAGATCATGCCCTCGTGCACGGGATGCACGAAACCCATGGCAAGGAGAACGAGGTCGGCACGGATCTCGAAATCGCTCCCGGGAACAGGGTTGATCTTGGAATCCACCCGCACGCAGTGCAGCGTCCGCACTTGCCCGTTTGCACCTGACAGCTTCGTCGTCATAACCGCGAAGTCGCGCTCGGCGCCTTCCTCGTGGCTCGACGAGGTGCGCAGCTTCAGCGGCCACTCCGGCCAGGTGAGGAGCTTGTTCTCGCGTTCGGGGGGTTGCGGCATAATCTCGAAATTGGTGACGGAGAGCGCGCCCTGACGGATGGCGGTGCCGATGCAGTCGGAGCCGGTATCGCCGCCGCCGATCACCACGACGTGCCTGCCGTCCGCCAGGATCGGCTCGCCGTCGGCTTGCGGCTCGCCGCTCACGCGCCGGTTCTGTTGCGGCAGAAAGTCCATCGCGAAGTGGATGCCGTCGAGCTCGCGCCCCGGAATCGGCAGATCGCGCGCCTTCTCGGCACCGCCCGCGAGCACCAGCGCATCGTACTCGTCTAGCAGCTTCTCGGCCGCGACGTTCACTCCGACATGCGCGCCATAATGGAAGGTCACACCTTCGGCCTGCATCTGCTCGACGCGCGCATCGACGTAATGCTTTTCCATCTTGAAATCGGGAATCCCGTAGCGCAGAAGCCCTCCAGCCTTGGCGAGCTTCTCGAACACATGCACGTCGTGGCCGACGCGCGCGAGCTGCTGTGCGCAGGCAAGCCCGGCCGGTCCTGAGCCCACGATCGCGACCTTCTTGGCGGTGCGCTCTGCGGGCGGCTCCGGACGCAGCCAGCCCTGCTCGTAGGCGCGGTCGGCGATCATGCATTCGATCGTCTTGATGGTGACCGGGTTGTCGTCGAGGTTGAGCGTGCAGGAGGCCTCGCACGGCGCCGGGCACACCCGCCCCGTGACCTCGGGAAAATTGTTGGTGCTGTGGAGGTTGCGCGCTGCCTCCTCCCAGTCCCCGCGATAGACCAGATCGTTCCAGTCCGGAATCTGGTTGTTCACCGGGCAGCCGGTGTGGCAGTAGGGAATGCCGCAATCCATGCAGCGCGCCGCCTGCGTGCGCGTCTCGCTCTCGGGGAGCGGCAGCACGAATTCGCGCCAATGCTTGATGCGCTGCTCGACCGGTTGGTAACGGCGGTCCGAGCGCTCGTACTCGAGAAAGCCGGTGATCTTGCCCATTCGCTATTCGGCGGCCTGCATCGTGCGCGCCTTCTCCATTTCAGCGAGCGCACGCCGATATTCGAGCGGCATCACCTTGCGGAATTTCGGGCAGTAGCTTTCCCAGCTTTCGAGGATCTGCGCGGCGCGCGCCGAGCCCGTGAAGCGGGCGTGACGGGAGATGAAGTAGCGCAGCCGCTCGGCATCGAAGCGGGTCATGTCCTCGAGGATCTCGACGCGCCCGTGCATCTCCAGATCATGGACGTGATGATAGATGCGCTCGCTCGCCGCCTCTTCCTGAGGCACCGGCTCGAGCTCGACCATGGCCAGATTGCAGCGCGTCTCGAACGTTCCGTCCTCGTCGAGGACATAGGCGACGCCGCCCGACATCCCGGCGGCAAAATTCCGCCCGGTGCGCCCGAGCACGATGACGATGCCCCCCGTCATGTATTCGCAGCAGTGATCGCCCGCGCCTTCGATCACGGCAAAGGCACCGGAGTTGCGCACCGCGAAGCGCTCGCCGGCGACGCCGCGGAAAAAGCATTCGCCTTCGATGGCGCCGTAGAGCACGGTGTTGCCGACGATGATCGATTCCTCCGGCACGATGCCGGCATCCGCGGTCGGCCGCACGATGATGCGCCCGCCCGAGAGGCCCTTGCCCACATAGTCGTTGGCGTCGCCTTCGAGCTCGAACGTCACTCCGTGCGCGAGCCAGGCACCGAAGCTCTGGCCGGCGGTGCCGGTGAGATTCACGTGAATGGTGTCGTCGGGAAGCCCCGCATGGCCGTAACGCTTGGCGACTTCGCCCGACAGCATGGCGCCGGCGGTGCGATCGGTATTCCTGATCGCGGTGACGATGCGCACGCGCGCGCCGCGGTCGAGCGCGGGACCGGCCTCGGCAATAAGCTTGCGGTCGAGGATGGTGTGGATCTTGTGATCCTGCGGCTCGCAATGGTGAGTGGCGACGCCCTTGGCCGCCTGCGGTTTGAAGAACAGCTTGGAGAAGTCGAGGCCCTTGGCCTTCCAATGCTCGACCACTTGCTGCTTGTCGAGCATCTGCATCTGCCCGACCATCTCGGCGAAGGTGCGAAAGCCCATTGCCGCCATCAGCTCGCGCACTTCCTCGGCCACGAAGAAGAAGAAGTTGATGACGTGCTCGGGCTTGCCGACGAAGCGCTGGCGCAGCACCGGGTCTTGCGTGGCGACGCCGACCGGGCAGGTGTTGAGATGGCACTTGCGCATCATGATGCAGCCCGCCGCAATGAGCGGGGCGGTCGAGAAACCGAACTCGTCGGCGCCCAGGAGCGCGCCCACGGCCACGTCGCGACCGGTGCGGATGCCGCCGTCGACCTGCACCGCAATGCGCCCGCGCAGGCGGTTCGCGACCAGGGTCTGGTGTGTCTCGGCCAACCCGATCTCCCAGGGCGAGCCGGCATGCTTGATCGAGGTGAGAGGCGACGCCCCGGTG
>DASXIG010000635.1:0-2382 GCA_036498105.1 Xanthobacteraceae bacterium
AGGAGACCAGCGCGAATGCCGATCGACTACGAAGCCGAGTACAACAACCGCGCCCGGGTGCCGGAGCACGCGGAGATCTTTGCGCGCTGGGCGCGCGAGGGTGAGGATTACCGCGTAAAGGCCATGCAGGAGCGGCGCGCCGAGCTGGGATTGAGCTATGGCGCGACCTTGCGCCAGGTGATCGATCTTTTCTTTCCGTCAGAAGAGGCCGCGAGCTCCGAGGCAGGCACCGGTGCGCCACTGACGATGTTCATCCATGGAGGCTACTGGCGGTCGCTTGAACCTTCGATGTTCAGCCAGATGGCGGGCGGCCTCAATTCCCACGGCATGACGGTCGCGGTCGTGGGCTACGACCTCTGCCCGCAGGTAACCATAGCTGAGATCATCGAGCAAATCCGCCATGCCTGCCTGTTTCTCTGGTTGCGTACCGGGCGGCGCATGATGGTCTACGGTCATTCCGCCGGCGGGCATCTGGCCGCGGCGATGGTCGCAACCGATTGGCAGGGGCTTTATCCCAAGGCGCCTGCCCGCCTCGTTCCGGCGGCCTGCTCGATCTCCGGGCTGTTCGATCTGGCGCCGCTCCTTGCGACCTCCATGGCGCAAGACCTGCGTCTGCAGGAAACTGCAATGGACAAGGTATCGCCGCTGCTTTGGCCGCCTCCCAAGGGGCGGGCATTCGATGCGGTCGTGGGCGCGCTGGAATCCGGCGAATTTCTGCGCCAGAGCCGGGTGATTGCCGAGGTCTGGGGGAAGGGCGGCACGCAATCGCGCTACGACGAGATTGCCGGCACCAATCATTTCACCGTGCTTGATGCGCTGACCGATCCGCAATCGGACATGGTCAAGCGGCTGGCCGCGCTGACGCGTGAGGGCAACGCATCACCGTGAGGCGCTCGGCGCGCCGCACCCTTCGCGGGAACCTTCACAATGACAGCCCAGGTACGGTCTTGGCGAATAATGCGGCATCGTGCTACATGTGACCAACTAGATGGTCATGAAGGACTCCCATGCGAAGCGTAAGTATCGCCCATGCCAAGGCGCATCTGAGCGAGCTGGTGGAGCGTGCGGCTGCCGGCGAGATTGTGCGCATTACGCGCCGCGGCAAACCAGTGGCGCAACTTGCGCCGATAAAGGCAGCGCGCAAGCGGATCGACCGCTCGATGCTTCGCGCACTGACCGATACGATGCCAGTGCAGAAGGAATCCGCCGGTGACTTTCTTCGACGATTGCGGGACCAAGAGCGCTATTGACGCTTTATTTGGACACGTCCCTGCTCGTTGCAGCCCTGACGGCTGAGACGAAAACGAACCGCGTCCAGGATTGGCTGGCTGAGCAGGGGCCCCGGCGCCTCGCCATCAGCGACTGGGTGATCACCGAGTTTTCATCTGCCCTTTCCCTTAATTGCGAGCCGGCCAGCTCGAACCGAGCCATCGTGCCGACGCGCTGGCTACCTTCACTCGGCTGAGCGTAGAGAGTCTCGCGATTCTGCCGGTGTCGAGCTTACAATTCCGCACCGCGGCTCGCCTCGCAGACCGGCATGCATTGGGCTTGCGCGCTGGCGACGCATTGCATCTTGCCATTTGCGCCGATCACGGCGCGACACTCTGCACGTTGGACCGTCGGCTCAGTGACGCTGGGTCGACGCTGGGCTTAAAAACCATGCTGCTGTGAGCGAAAGCAGGTTGTTCCCGCTCATGTAATGCTTACGCCGACACGCAGGCCGTAACCTAAAAGAATGCCTGGATGCCGGTCTGTGCGCGTCCGAGGATCAGCGCGTGGATATCGTGAGTGCCTTCGTAGGTGTTGACGGTCTCGAGATTGCAAAGCACGCGCATGACATGAAACTCATCCGCGATCCCGTTGCCGCCGTGCATGTCGCGCGCGCAGCGCGCGATCTCGAGCGCCTTCCCGCAATTGTTCCGTTTCAATAGCGATACCGCCGGCGGCGCAGCCTTGCCCTGCTCCAATAGCCGTCCGAGCCGCAGTGCTGCATGCAGGCCCAACGTGATCTCGGTCTGCATGTCGGCGAGCTTTTTCTGGATGAGCTGGTTGGCGGCGAGCGGCCGGCCGAACTGCTTGCGGTCGAGCACGTACTGCCGCGCGCGGTGCCAGCAGAACTCGGCTGCGCCGATCGCGCCCCAGGCGATCCCGGCGCGTGCCACGTTGAGGCAGCTGAAAGGACCCGCAAGCCCCTTCGCGTTCGGCAGCAGGTTGTCCTCCGGCACGAAAGCATCCTCGAGAACGATCTCGCCGGTGATGGAGGCGCGCAGCGAAAGCTTCCCTTCGATCTTCGGAGTGGAGAAGCCCTTGGTCCCGCGCTCGACCAGGAAGCCGCGGATGGTGCCGTCGAGCTTGGCCCAGACCAGTGCCACGTCGGCCACC
>DASXIG010000636.1:0-1651 GCA_036498105.1 Xanthobacteraceae bacterium
CATCCCACTGGGGTCGAGCCATCTTCCAGCCGATCGTATCAGTGCAACGCGAATGCTCGCCTCGAGCGCAATCGGCGCGCAGGCCTTTGTTGAAGAGGCCCTGCGCTGGTTGCCGACCGATAGCGCTGAGACATCATTGCCTGCCTCTGTGATCCGGGACATCCAGCCGACTCCCTCAGAGCAGCCGGAAACTGACCGCGCGCATGTGCTGCTCGCCGACGACAATGCGGATATGCGCGACTACGTACGCCGGCTGCTGTCGTCGCGTTGGGAGGTCGCAGCGGTCGCCGACGGACAGGCGGCGTTGGAGGCGGCGCGCCAACGCAAGCCCGATCTGGTGCTTGCCGATATGATGATGCCTCATCTCGATGGTATGGGGCTGTTGTCAGCTCTGCGGCGCGATCCCCGGCTTTGGGATGTGCCGGTCATTCTGCTGTCGGCCCGGGCCGGCGAGGAAGCCAGGGCCGAAGGTCTCGAAGCCGGCGCCGATGACTATCTGGTGAAGCCGTTCTCGACCCGCGACCTGATCGCGCGGGTGAGTTCGCACCTCGCACTCTCCCGACTTCGAGCTGATGAGCTGGCGGCGATGACCCGGCTGCACGAGCTGGGGTCTCGGCTGATCTCGGTCTCGGACCTACCATCCGTGCTGTATGAAGTCCTTGACGCCACCATAGAACTGCAAGGCGCCGATTTCGGGAATATTCAGCTGTACGACAAGGAAACGCGCACTCTCGAGATTGTTGCTCAGCGTGGCTTTCAGCGGGAATTCCTCGACTATTTCGGTCGTGTTGACGCCGATGAAGGTTCGGCATGCGGCTTGGCCCTCAAGCGTCGATCGCGTGTGATCATCGAGGACGTCAACCTCAATCCAGATTTTGAACGGCACCGGCATATCGCCGCATCCGCGGGGTTTCGCGCGGTACAATCGACCCCGCTTGTCGACCGTAGCAGCGGCGGGCCGGTCGGCATGCTGTCCACACATTTTCGCAGTCCGCACCAACCTTCCGCTCGCGAGCTGCGACTGACCGATCTTTATGCCCGCCAGGCGGCGGACGTCATCGCGTTCAGGATCTCGGAGCAGCGTCTGCGCGAAAGCGAGGCAAGGCTGCAAGCGGCAGTGGATCTCGTTGGTTTGGGTTGCTATTCGTGGAATCCACAGACGAATGCGCTCCAATGGGATACGCGCGTGAAGGCGATGTGGGGCTTGGCGCCGGATGTCCCAGCCGATTACGAAGGATTCATCACCGGGGTGCATCCCGAGGACCGGGAGCGGGTCGAGGCGGCGATTGCAAAATCTGCCGACCCCCGAGGCGATGGAATTTATGACATCGAGTATCGCGTGCGCGGGATCGGCGATGGCCTCGACCGCTGGGTTGCAACGCGTGGCCAAACCTACTTCGATAATGGAGCTGCGAGGCACTTTTTCGGCGTTGCGCTGGACATCAGCGAACAGAAGGAACACGAAACGGACTTGCAGCGTCTAAATGATACTCTGGAGCTGCGGGTCGCTCAGCGCACTGCGGAGGCAGAGGAAGCGAATCAGAAGTTGAGAGCCGAAATCGCTGAGCGCGCACGGGCGGAAACCCGCTTACAGGAGCTTCGATCGGAGCTTTCCCACGCGGCGCGCCTCAGCGCCGTGGGACAGATGGCC
>DASXIG010000637.1:0-6058 GCA_036498105.1 Xanthobacteraceae bacterium
CGAGACGAAAGAGGTGAAGGCTGCGCGCGAGACCCCGCCCAGCCCGGAGGCCAAGCCGGCCGAGGAGAAGCCGAAGGAGCCGAAGCAGGCTGAACCGAAGATCGATCGCATTGCCGAGACGCTGGCCAAAGAACAGCCAAAACCGGAGCCGAAAAAAGCCGAAGCAAAACCGCAGCCGCCCACGCCGCCCAAGAAGCCGGCACCGCCGGCGCCAAAATTCGATCCGAAGCAGGTTGAGGCGCTGCTCGACAAGCGTAATGCCACCCGGGTTGCCGCCGCAGGCGAGACCCTGAACAGTACCCCCGGGCTGGGGTTGCCGAACGGCCAGGCCACGCAGCTCTCCCAGAGCGAGCTCGACGCCTTGCGTGCCCGCTTGCGCGAGCTTTGGAATCCGCCGCTCGCGCCCAACAATCCCGAGGAGCTGGTCGTCATTGTAGAGGTCAAATTCCGGCCCGACGGCACGCTCGACGGCCAGCCGCGCGTGTTGAGCAGCGGAAGAAGTCCCATGAGCGCGGCGGCTCGCGACAGTGCCGTCCGGGCGCTTTTGCGCGGCCAACCTTTCACCATGTTGCGGCGCGAGCATTACGACATATGGAAAGATATCGAAATCAAGTTCGACCCGCGCGAGATGATCCGCGGCTGACGCAAGCAAATGAAAACCAGCTCAAGATGATCTCCTTACCTGCCGGTCTCACGCGACGAAGACTCATGATGCTGGGCGCGGGCGTGGCTGTCGGCGCCATTGGCGGGTTTTCCGTCGAGCGCGCGGGCGCAGTGCTCAAGCTCGATGTGACCCAGGGCAATGTGCAGCCGGTGCCGATTGCGATCCCCGAATTCATCGCGGTCGCGACGCAGGATCCGGCTGCCGGCCGCAACATCAGCCAGATCATCAGCGCGAACCTCAAGCGCTCCGGGCTGTTCGCGCCGATCGACCCCGCCGCCTTCATCGAGACATTCACCACCATCGACAGCTTGCCGCGCTTTGCCGATTGGCGGCAGATCAACGCGCAGGCATTGGTGACGGGGCGCGTTACCCAGGCCGACGGCCGCCTGAAGGCGGAGTTCCGGTTGTGGGACGTGTTTGCGGGACAGCAGCTCCAGGGCCAGCAGTACACCACCACCGCCGACAACTGGCGCCGTATCGCGCACATCATTTCGGACGCCATCTACGAGCGGCTCACCGGCGACAAGGGCTACTTCGACAGCCGCGTCGTATTCGTGGACGAATCGGGTCCGAAGGAGCGTCGTATCAAGCGCCTCGCGCTCATGGATCAGGACGGGGCCAACGTGCGCTATCTCACGCGCGGCGATGAACTCGTGCTGACGCCGCGGTTTTCTTCCACGGCCGACACGATCACCTACATGTCCTATGGTCAGGGAGATCCCCGGGTCTATCTGATGAACATCGATACGGCTCAGCGCGAGATCGTCAGCAACTTTCCCGGGATGACGTTCAGCCCGCGGTTTTCGCCGGACAGCCAACGCGTGATCTTCAGCCTCCAGCGCGGCGGCAATTCAAATCTCTTCGTCATGGACTTGCGCTCGAAGGCGACAACGCGGCTGACCGATACCCAGGTGATCGACACCGCCCCGTCCTATTCGCCGGATGGGTCCTACATCACCTTCGAATCCGATCGCGGCGGCAAGCAGCAGATCTATGTCATGGCGGCGGACGGCGGGCAGGCGCAGCGCATCAGCTTCGGCGAGGGCGCCTACTCCACGCCGGTCTGGTCGCCGCGCGGCGACTACATCGCCTTTACCAAGCAGGCCGAAGGCCGCTTTGCCATCGGCATCATGCGCACCGACGGCTCCGGGGAGCGCATCCTGACCGAGGGCTATCACAACGAGGGCCCCACCTGGGCCCCGAACGGACGCGTGATCATGTTCTTCCGCGATCCGGGCGGAAATGCCGGGCCAAGCCTCTTCACCGTGGATGTGACCGGACGCAACGAGCAGCCCGTGAAGACGCCGAGCTACGCCTCTGATCCCTCGTGGTCGCCGCTGCTGCAATAAAGGCCAAAATCGACTCATCGGGGCCACGCGGAGCCAAGAAGGCGCCGCATTCATCGTCTATTAACCGTTACAAAGGGTTTCGGGTTTCTGCTGCGTTTGTCGGATCGGGGCAACACTCCGGCAAGCTTGCTGACAACTTTGGCTTAACCACGCAGCTGTAGAACCTGCGCCATGTCCGGTAACGCGGCAGCAAAGAGGGCACCGGAATGACGAGAGTTGTTGGACGTGCCATCCGTCGCGCACAGCTCGCTGGTATTCTAGCGCTTGGCCTCGCCATGGGGGGATGTGCGAACACCCCCAACGCAACTCATGCAGCCGGGATGGCCACCCCGGGAAGCCAGCAGGATTTCGTCGTGAACGTCGGTGACCGCGTCTTCTTCGAATCCGATTCTACCGAGCTGACAGCACAGTCGGTTGCCACGCTGGAGAAGCAGGCGCAGTGGCTTCAGTCCTACGGGCAATACACCTTCACGATCGAAGGCCATGCCGATGAGCGCGGCACGCGCGAGTACAACATCGCGCTGGGCGCCCGCCGCGCGCAGACCGTGCGCGATTATCTTGCATCGCGCGGGGTGAATGCCCAGCGCATGCGGACGATCTCATACGGCAAGGAGCGACCCGTTGCGGTCTGCAACGACATTTCCTGCTGGTCGCAGAACCGTCGTGCAGTGACCGTGCTCAGTACGAGCTCCTGACGACTCAAGCCTACACGGGGGAAGGGGACGGCCGGCGCCATCGGGCGCCGGCCGCATTTCGCCATCAGTCACAATTTGGACGCAGGGACACCTATGGTATTGCGCAACTGCAACCACGCCATGAAGCTTATGACTCGCTTCGCTCTTCGAGCGGCATTCGCGCTCGCAATGGTCACCTGCGCCGCCGGCGCGAATATTTCCCCGGCATGGGCCCAGGACAGCGAATCGCCGGGCCTGTTGAATCTGTTTTTCGGCGGCAGCGAACGGATCGGCGGGGAGCGCGGCGCTCAGCAACAAGTCTCGGAGCGGACGGCACAAGCAGGCGGACCCGATCTCGTGCTCCGGCTCGACCGCCTCGAGGCTCAGTTGCGACAGCTCACCGGCACCATCGAGCAATTGCAATTCCGCAATCAGCAGCTCGAGAATCAGATCCGCCACATGCAGGAGGAGGCCGACTACCGCGCGCAGGATCCGGCTTCGCGCGGCGGGTCACGCTCAACGGCAGCACGCCCGCAAAACGTCCCAGGACCAGCAGCGCCCGCCGTAGCGCCCGGGACTGCCCGGCGCGGTGATGCCTTTGACCCCTCGGTCAATCCGAATGCCCCTGGGGCGCCGCGTAGTCTGGGAGCGGTGTCGTCCGGACCGCATCCAGGGGAGGTTGCCGATGCTTCCCCGGCTCCGCCGACGCGCCCGGCACCCGGTTATCCCGCCAGCGCCGGAGCAACGCTCGCGACGCTGCCACCCTCCCAGACTTCCAAGGACGAGTTCGACCTCGCCTACGGCTACGTTCTCCACCGCGACTACCCCCTCGCCGAGGACAGCTTCCGCAGTTTCCTGAGCAAGTACCCCAGCGATCGATTGGCCGGGGATGCGACCTTCTGGCTGGGTGAAAGCCTGTTTCAGCGCCAGCGGTTTCGCGACGCGGCGGAAGCGTTCCTCAACGTCTCGACCAAATTCGAAAGCAATCCGAGGGCGCCGGATGCGCTCCTTCGGCTTGGGCAGTCGCTTGCGGCGCTTGGGGAAAAGGAAGCGGCCTGCGCCTCCCTGGGAGAGGTCCTGCGCAAGTTCCCGCGCGCTTCCGCCGGCGTAAAGCAGGGGGTCGAGCGAGAACAGAAGCGTGCCCGCTGCTGATCCTGCGCGACCCGTTTCCGCAGCCGAGGCGAACAAGCTCTTTCAGCCCATTGCGCACGCTTCGGCTCTCGTCCTGGCGGTCTCCGGGGGCGCAGACTCGACCGCGCTGCTCGTGCTTGCGGCGCGCTGGCGCCGGGCGCGCAGAAAGGGACCAAAGCTCCTGGCCGCAACGGTCGACCACGGGCTGCGTCCCGAATCCGCAGCCGAGGCGCGCGCAGTCAAGCGTCTGGCACGAAGTCTCAGAGTACCGCACCGCACGTTAAGGTGGCGCGGAAAGAAACCAAGGACCGGCTTGCAAGAGGCGGCACGCAACGCGCGCTACCGGTTGCTCGGCGCGTGTGCCCGCAGTGCAAAAGCCGATTACCTGCTCACCGCGCACACCCTCGACGATCAGGCCGAGACCGTGTTGATCCGGATGAGCCGAGGCAGCGGCATCACCGGGCTCTGCGGCATGCAGGACATCACGCCGCTCTCGTCTGCTCACTCTCATCTGCCGCTGCGCACGCGGGGCCTGGCCGGCAGGCCGCATCGGGAATTGTTGCTGATGCGCCCGTTGCTTGAAATCGCAAAGGCACGCCTCGTTGCAACGCTGAAAGAGGCCGGCATTGCGTACCTCGAGGATCCTTCCAACCGCGATCCCAGATTTGCCCGCTCAAGACTGCGCGCGTTCATGCCCGCGCTTGCGCGGGAGGGTCTCGATGCAGGCAGGATCGCGCTCTTTGCACGCCGGATCCGACGCGCCGAAACAGCACTGGAGACGGCCGTCTCTCTCGCAGCCGGGTCGGTATCCGAGCGTCCTTGGGCTACCGCATGTCCCGGAAAAGTGGGAACCACTTTTGCGAAAAAGGACATGCGAAACCAAAGGCATAGAGCAGGAGGACGAATCAAAGAAAAGTCCTCCTGCTCTCATGCCGGCCCGGTCGTGCTCGAGGCGAAAAAGTTCTTCGACCTTCCGGCAGAGATCGGCATTCGGCTGCTCGGCCGCGCGGTGGCTCAAACCGGCCACGAGGGGCCGGCACAGCTCGGGAAGCTCGAAACGTTGTACGAGCTGCTCGCATCAGCAGAAAAGTCCGGCGGTTTGCGCGTGCGCCGCACGCTGGCCGGTGCAATGGTCACCCTGCGGGAAGGGCGACTGATGATCGAGCGCGCTCCTCCGCGCCGCGGGACACCTGCCCGCGAGGAATGAGGCCTTAACCATCGCCGCAGCCCTTCCGCGGGAGCGCCCGCAAATGACGGAATAATAAAGATAAAAGTCTTTCCCTTGGCAGAGGGTTTGGCGGCACTTAGATTGTGACCACGAGGGACGCGAATCGGCCGTAAGTTGGGATATGATGGCTGGGAAGCGGCTGACCCAGGGCCAGGTTAGGACACGGGATGAATGCGAATCTGCGTAACTTCGCCCTGTGGGTGATTATCGTCCTTCTGCTGCTCGCCCTTTTCACGCTGTTTCAAAACCCGGGTCAGCGCACCAGCGCGCAAGACATCTCTTTCTCGCAGCTGCTCAGTGAAGTCGATCAAGGCCGCGTCCGCGACGTCCTGATTCAGGGGCCGGAAATCCACGGCACCTTCACCGACGGCCGCAGCTTCCAGACCTACGCCCCCAATGATCCCAGCCTGGTCCAGCGCCTCTATGGCAAGGGGGTTTCGATTACCGCGCGTCCGCAGCAGAACGACGTTCCCTGGTTCGTCTCGCTGCTGGTATCGTGGCTGCCGTTCATTGCGCTGATCGGGGTGTGGGTTTTTCTCTCCCGGCAGATGCAGGGAGCCGGCGGCAAGGCGCTTGGCTTTGGCAAGAGCCGCGCCAAGCTTTTGACCGAAGCCCATGGCCGCGTCACCTTCGAGGATGTAGCCGGGGTCGACGAGGCCAAGCAGGACCTGCAGGAGATCGTCGAGTTCCTGCGCGACCCGGGAAAATTTCAGCGCCTCGGCGGCCGTATCCCTCGGGGCGTGCTGCTGGTCGGCCCGCCCGGAACCGGCAAGACCTTGCTCGCGCGCGCCATTGCCGGTGAAGCGAACGTGCCGTTCTTCACCATCTCGGGCTCGGACTTCGTCGAGATGTTCGTCGGCGTGGGCGCCTCGCGCGTGCGCGACATGTTCGAGCAGGCGAAGAAGAACGCGCCATGCATCATCTTCATCGATGAGATCGACGCGGTAGGCCGGCACCGCGGGGCGGGGCTCGGCGGCGGCAATGACGAGCGCGAGCAGACGCTCAATCAATT
>DASXIG010000638.1:0-1566 GCA_036498105.1 Xanthobacteraceae bacterium
ACGGCTTGCGCCGCGAGATATCCTCGCCGCGGAAGCGGATGGCGCCGCTGCGCTGCGCCATAAGTCCCATCAGCGCGCGCAACGTCGTGGTCTTGCCGGCGCCGTTGCGCCCCATCAGCGCGACCACTTCACCTTGCGCCACCCGGAACGACAGGTCGAACAGGATCTGCGCGGCGCCGTACCACGCGCTCAAGCCGTCTGCGGCGAGCATGGGCTCGTTCACGACCGTATCCCGGCGTGCAAGGTGCGGCGCAGCCCGGTGCCGAGATAGACCTGCTGCACTTCGCGGTTCTCGCGGATGGCCGCGCTGTCGCCTTCGGCGATCAGCGCGCCGCGCGCCAGCACCAGGATGCGATCGGCATAGGCGAACACCACGTCCATGGAGTGCTCGGTGAACAGGACCGAGGTTTTCTTCTCCATCACCAGCCGCTTCACCAGCGCAATGAGGTCGTCGCGCTCGCGTGGCGCCATCCCGGCGGTGGGCTCGTCCATGAGCAAAAGCCGCGGCTCATTGGCGAGCGCCACCGCAAGCTCGACCCGCTTGACGTCGCCATAGGCGAGCTGTTTGCAGGCGCGCTCGGCCGCGTCCGCCATGCCGACCCGCTCGAGCAATGCGAGCGCCTCGGCGCGGCGGCAGTCGCGCAAGGCGGTGCCGAAACGATAGATCCCATCACGATGACTCGCGAGCGCGAGCTGAACGTTTTCCGCCACGGTCATGGAGCCGAAGGTCGCGGCCACCTGAAAGGTGCGTCCCACCCCGAGCCGCCAGATTTCCCGCGGCGGCAGCCCCACAATGCTGCGATCGCAAAACCGGATTTCTCCGTGGTCCGGCGCCATCTGCCCGTTGATGATGTTGAAGCAGGTCGACTTGCCCGCCCCGTTCGGCCCGATCAGCGCCAGGAACTCGCCCTCTGCGACCTCGAAGCTGACATCGTTGACGGCATGCACGCCGCCGAACGCCTTGGAGAGGGAGCGGACGGAGAGAATGCTCATGCCAGTTTCTGTCTGCTCGCCATCCGCTTGCCGAGCGCGCCGACAATGCCGCCGGGAAACGCCAGCACCAGGAGCAGGATCACGAGACCAAGGAGCCCGCGCCAGAATTCGGTCTGGCGCATGATGGTGTCCTGCAGCCAGGTGAAAATCGCAGCACCCACAATCGGGCCGCTGAGAGTCTGGATTCCGCCGAGCAGCACCATCACCATGGCGTCGATCGAGCGCGAGACCCAGGCGAGATCGGGCGAGATCGTGCCCTTGGCGAACGCGAACAGCCCGCCGGCAGCGCCGCCGAACGTGCCCGCGATGGCGAAGCCGAGCCACTGCACGCGCTTGACGTTGATGCCGATCGCCTCGGCCCGCAGCGGCGAGTCCCGCCCGGCGCGCATGGCGTAGCCGAAGGGAGCAAACAGGAAATGGCGCAACAGCAGGACTCCTGCCAGCGCTACCGCCAGAGTGAGAAGATAGAACGCGGAGCGAGTGTCGAACGGCGCTTGCGGCCAGACGCCGAGAATGCCGTTCGACCCCCCGGTAAGGTCCTCCCATTGGTACAGGATCGACCAGACAATCTGG
>DASXIG010000639.1:0-4032 GCA_036498105.1 Xanthobacteraceae bacterium
TTGTTCTTTTTGCTTCAGGGTCTCATTCTTCCAAACCCCATTGACTCTTTGCTAATGGTTTTCGTGTAAGGAAATACCGGACGGTAGTGTGTGGCTGTCCTGACAACGACCCAACGTGCAGCCCCGGCCATTCCCATCTGGCCGGGGCTTTTCTTTTTAATTAGCCGCCATGATCGGCTTTGTCGTCTTTAGAGCGGGCTCCGCCATGCCGACGCGACAGGCCGCGCGCGCCGCGACTTCAAAATCCACTGCACTCGCCGTTGGCCGGATGCAAAGGGTATGGTAGCCCGGAGCCCAGGACGTAAATGGTACAGGCGGTGGAGCAACACTGGTTGGGGGTGGAGCAGTGAATTTTTCCGGTCCCAGCCCGGCCACCCTCTCGCCCGCGCGCGCCACAAACGCCGACCTCACGGTGGTAGGCGGCGGTGGCCATGTCGGCATCCCGCTGGTGCTGGCGTTTGCCGAGGCGGGCCTGCGCGTCAACGTCCATGACCGTGACCGCGCCGTGCTCGACAGCCTGCGCGGGGGCCGCCTCCCCTTCATCGAGCTCGGAGGAGAGGCGCTGCTTGCACGCGCTCTCGCGCGCGAGCGCCTGATCTTTACCTCCGATCCCTCCGAGGTCTCGCCCGAAGCGCCAGTGATCATCACCATCGGTACGCCGATTGACGAGTTTCTCAATCCGGTACGCCAGGTAATCCAGGATTGCATGGATGCGCTTGTCCCTTATCTCGCTGACGGCCAGCTCCTGGTCCTGCGCTCCACCGTGTTCCCGGGCACCACGGAATGGATCGACAGCTATCTCAGGCGCCAGGGGCGCGCGCTCAAAGTGGCATTCTGCCCGGAGCGCGTGGTACAGGGCAAAGGGATCCAGGAGCTGAAGGCGACCCCGCAGATCGTCAGCGGCACGACCGATGCGGCCGAAGAGGCGGCCGCGCGTTTGTTTGCTCCCATCGCCCCCGAGCTGGTCATGGTGAAGCCGCGCGAGGCGGAATTCGCCAAGCTGTTCAACAATGCTTATCGCTACATCGAGTTCGCCATCGCCAACCAGTTCTATTTGATCTCAAAATCGGCCGGCCTCGACTATCGCCGCATCGCGCACGCCATGAAGCACAACTATCCCCGCGCGCGCGGCATCCCTACCCCGGGGCTTGCCGCCGGGCCGTGCCTGTTCAAGGACACCATGCAGCTTCTCGCCTTTGCGCAGAACCAGTTCAGCCTCGGCAACGCCGCCATGCTGGTCAACGAAGGCCTGGTGCTGCACGTCGTGGACGATCTCGACCGCCGCTTTGATCTCGATCGGATGACCATCGGGCTCCTCGGCATGGCGTTCAAGGCCGAGATCGACGACACCCGCGCCTCGCTGAGCTACAAGTTCAAGCGCGCGCTCATGCCGCTCGCCAAGGCGGTGGTTACTACCGACCCGTTCGTCACCGCCGATCCCGAGCTGGTGCCGCTCGACGAGGCGATCGCGCGCAGCGATCTTCTTATTCTCTGCGCGCCCCACGCCGCCTATCGCCCGCTCGACTTTGCCGGCAAGCCGGTGATCGACGTCTGGGGTGTGCTCGAGCACGCCAATGTGGTGGGGTAGCGCGATATCTCTGGAAGGAGCCGAATGTTGGCGCCTTGAACCGTGGCCCTCGCATCGATATGCCTTGTCCTGCCCGAAGGAGCAATCACCATGAGCAGCAGGGCCAAGGTCCTCGGCCAGCAGGCCCGCGAGTTGAGCGCGCTGGAGCGCATAGCGCTGATCGAGGACGTTCTCGACAGCCTCGACAGGGCCGATCCGCAGATCGATGCCCTTTGGATCACAGAGGCTAAAGCCCGCCTGTCGGCCTACCGCCGCGGTGAGCTCGCAGCCAAAGACCTGAATGAAATCGTCGCCAAATATCGGTCGTGACGGTTCGGTTCCTGCGGATTGCGGAGATTGAGCTAGACGAAGCGATCGACTGGTATGAGTTGCAAGGCCCTGGTTTGGGTGAGGCCTTCCTCATCGAAGTGCTATCGGCGGTTCACCGCATCTCGCTCTATCCGGAGGCTTGGCATCCGCTCGACGAAGACGTGCGCCGCTGCCGCTTGAACCGCTTTCCCTTTGGACTGATCTATTCCGTCGAGAATGATGATATTCTGGTGCTCGCGGTTGCCCATCTGCACCGCAGGCCAGACTATTGGCGTGACCGACTGAAGGGGATGAATTGCCCGACTCGGTTTAATGCGCCTGGCGACCTGTAGCAGCAATGATGTCCTGAAGGACATTCTTCTTCGGCTGATGGAAGATCACTGCCAGCAGGGTGGAGCTATCGACGAAGCTGAAACCCTCGCCGGCGCTGCGCCGCCGTCACGCCGACTTGCGCTCCGCTGGCCGCGAGGGGCGCGCCAGCCCGAGGTGATCGCGCAAGGTCGGGCCGGAATATTCGCGCCGGAACAGGCCGCGCCGCTGCAGCTCCGGCACCACCTGGTTGACGAAATCATTGAATGCGCCGGGGAAATAGGCCGGCATGATCACGAACCCGTCCGCCATCCCGGTTATGAACCACTCCTCGAAGATGTCGGCTATTTTTTTTGCGGTGCCATAGATCACCCAATGGCCGCGCGCAGCCGCGGTGATGTTGTAGAGGTCGCGCAAGGTCATCTTCTCGCGCCGCGCCATCTCGAGGAGTGCCCGCGAGAAGGCTTGGCCGCGGTCGGTCTGGGGAAACTCGGGCACCGGGCCGTCGAGCGGGTAGCCCGAGATGTCGTGCCCGATCCGCTGTGAGACGAGCGTGAGCGCATTGGTAGGGGTGAGCCAGCTCTGCAGCAGATCGAGCTGCTCCTTCGCCGCTTGCTCGCTCTCCCCGATGATCGGCATCACGCCGGGGAGGATGGCGACATCGTCAGGCGCGCGGCCGTGCCTGATCACGCGCTGCTTCAGGCTGTCGTAGGCCGCCTTGGCGGCTGCGGGATCGCCGTTGACCACGGAGAACACGAGGTCGGCGGAGCGCGCCGAGAGCTCCTGCCCCGGTGGCGAGCCGCCGGCCTGAATGATGATGGGATGGCCTTGAGGGCAACGCTCGATGTTGAGCGGCCCCTTGACCTGGAAGAAGCGCCCCTTGTGATTGAGCGGGCGCACCTTGGCGCGGTCGATGAAAGTGCCGGTCGCCTTGTCGGCGACAACCGCGCCGTCGTCCCAGCAGTCCCATAGTCCGCGCACGACATCGACGAACTCGGTCGCGATCTCGTAGCGCAAATCGTGCTCGTGGGGCTTCTCTTTGCTGAAGTTCAGCGCCGCAGCGCTGTTGCTGCTGGTGACGACGTTCCACGCAGCTCGCCCCCCGCTGAGATGATCGAGCGAGGCAAAGGCACGCGCGACGTGGTACGGCTCGCCGAAGCTGGTCGACACCGTTGCGCCCAGCCCGACATGGCGCGTTACGGCGCTCAGCGCGCCGATCAGTGTCGTAGGCTCGAACCGCGAGACGAAAGATGGATGATCCCCGGTATCGGTGGCGAGACCGTCGGAGATGAAGTACAGATCGAACTTCCCGCGCTCCGCGATCTGGGCGATTTCAAGCAGCACCGGCCAGCTGCAGTTGGTCGTGCGCGCCGCTTCGTAGCGCCATCCGGCCGAGTGGTTTCCCGTCCCGAGCACGAACACGCCGAGATGCATCTGGCGCTTGCCTGTCGACATCGGCGATCTCCTCTACTGATCGAGATGAATCTTCCTGGCGCGCACGATACCCGCCCATTTGCTCATTTCCGATCTCACGCGCCCGGCCAGCACCTGCGCACTGCCGCCCTGGGGGGCGATGCCGAGCTTGGCAAAAGACATCTCACAGCACCGATTTGTCGATCTGCCCATTTGAGCGCACGAACCAGTGCTCGTTCGCGAACGGCTTGCCGGCCAGGCGGTCGGCAAGCCAATCGGCAACGAGGATCGGCGGAAAGGGACCCAGATTAGCCGAAGGCACGTTGCCGACGGAGTGCCGCGATTCCTGATAGACGACCATCTGCCTGGGACCCTTCACCGTGCGGATGAGGCGCTCGGAGTGCTCGATGGGG
>DASXIG010000640.1:0-4816 GCA_036498105.1 Xanthobacteraceae bacterium
GAGCACGCTCACGCCTTCCTCGCGCGCAAGCGCAAGCGCGTGCTCGACCTCCTTGATGGAGCGCGGCGCGACCACGCCCACGGGCATCATCTGATAATGCGAGGCGTCGGTCGCGTAGCGCCCGCGCGTGAACGCATCGAACTTCACATCGCCGAGAAGCCGGCTCTTCAGCCGCCGCTCCAACCCCGGCGCGACCGTGTTAGGCATGCTCCGGTACTAGCATTTCCTCTCCGCAGGGGCGACGCACTTGCGTCCCCTGGACGCAATGGCGCATCTGCTTCGTCTGGACCAAGGAGGGCCTCGCCCATGTCGAAATCGTCGACTACCACTAGAAGAAGGGTGTCCAGACGGATCGGTACGCCGAGGCGCGTGACTGTCCATCCCGGGGAAGTTCTGGGCGAGGAATTCCTTAGACCGCTCGGTCTCTCCGTCAACGCCCTCGCCGTTGCGCTGCGCGTGCCGGCGACCCGCATCGGCGCGATCGTGAACGACCAGCGCGCGGTGACGGCAGACACCGCGCTTCGGCTCGCACGCTTCTTCGGCACCAGTGCGGAATTCTGGCTCAACCTGCAGGCCATGCACGATCTCACCAAGGCGCAGCGCGAAACCGGCGCGGCCATCCAACGGGACGTACGGCCGCGCGCGGCGTAGTCCTTCCGCCGTTGGGAACATTTTCGATGAAACCTGGGCGGGCATTAGCTATGCATTTTGCAACTTTCGACTTCTGGACATGTGAAACGGAAGTCAGATAAGAATGAGCACACTGAGAACCGTGCAAGCCCGGGCGGTTATTGCCCGGGCTTTGTCCTGTACGAACCAAGCTTTGGCGCAGCAGGTGTTTGGGGCGCCATCCTGCTCGTCGCCATACTATGCTACCCACTCAACTTGCAGGCGGCAAAACCGTTGCGGATTTATTGTTGTTTACAATGAGCCTGTTTTTTCTCTACCACTAGTTGTGTGCGGCGACGAAATCGACGATCCAGGCTCGGATCAATTGCGCATTGTCGGCCGAACGAACCCGACAGGCGGTTCGTCTGAATGAGCCAGCCGGAGTTGCTGTCGCTGTTGGCCGAACGAACCCGAGACGACAGCCCCGCGATCCGTAGCCCGGATGGAGCTTGCGCGATCCGGGTCCTGGATGTCGCAAAAGTTCCATCCGGGCTACGGCTGCTGCCGCACCGCGAGGGCTTGACTGACCCCCGCATTCGTCCTTGATGGCCGCGGATTGCGGTCCCATCTCCGGCTTTCCCATGACCGCAATCAATCCAATCCCTGCAAGGATTTATCGATGACCAAGAACTCCTCGCGTCCGGTGGGCCGCCATTTCCTCCACATTCCGGGGCCCACCCCACTGCCTGACCGTGTCCTGCGCGCGATGGATACGCCGATCATTGATCACCGCGGACCGGAATTCGCCCAGCTCGCCAAGCGCTGCCTCGAGGGCATCAAGACCATCTTCAAGACCGCCAAGCCCGTCGTGATCTACACCGCGACCGGCACCGGCGCGTGGGAGGCGGCGCTGGTCAACACGCTCTCCCCCGGCGACCGCGTGCTGATGGTGGAGACCGGCCAGTTCGCCACCCTGTGGAAGAACATGGCCCAGAACCTCGGGCTCAAGCCCGAATTCATCAAGACGGACTGGCGCACCGGCGCCGAGCCGAATGCGATCGAGGAGCATCTGCGCAAGGACACGAGCCGCGAGATCAAGGCCGTCTGCGTGCTGCACAACGAGACCTCGACCGGCTGCCTCTCGCCGGTCCCGGAGATCCGCAAGGCGATCGATGCCGCCGGCCACCCCGCGCTGTTCTTCGTCGATACCATCTCCTCGCTTGCCTCGACCGACTATCGCCACGACGAGTGGGGCGTCGACGTGACCGTCGGCGGTGCGCAGAAGGGCCTGATGCTGCCACCGGGGATGTCGTTCAACGCCATCAGCGACAAGGCGCTCGCGGCGGCGAAGAGCTCGCGCCTGCCCAAGTCGTTCTGGAGCTGGGACGACATGCTGCACATGAACAAGATCGGCTTCTTCCCCTACACGCCGGCCACGCAGATGCTGCACGGGCTCGCCGAAGGCATCGCCATGCTGCACGAGGAGGGGCTCGACAATGTGTTCGCGCGCCATGCGCGGCTTGCGGAAGCAACCCGCAAGGCGGTGCGCGCGTGGGGGCTCGAGATCCTGTGCCGCGATGCCAGGTTCTATTCGCCCACGGTCACGGCGGTGTTGCTGCCTTCCGGACATGATGCGGACGCCTTCCGCAGCCTCGCGCTGGAGACGTTCAACATCTCGTACGGCTCGAGCTTCGGCCCCTATGCCGGCAAGTATTTCCGCATCGGCCACCTCGGCGATCTCAACGACGGCATGCTGATGGGCGCGCTGGCCACAACCGAGATGGCGCTCGCCATGGCCGGCATTCCCCATCGCAAGGGCGGGGTGCAGGCCGCGGTCGATTATCTGATCGCCGTGCACACAAGCCCGGCGCGGGCGGCAGCGGAGTAGGGCGACGTCATTCCGGGGACCGAGCGGAGCGAGGTAGCCCGGAATGCATAACCACAAGCAGTTCGATGAGGGCGAGGCTTGGGGTTATCGTTTCCGGGCTCGCGCGCAAGCGCGCGCCCCGGAATGACGAAGCGTGGAGCCATTAGCATCGTGTCGCGTTCAGCGCGTCCCCTCCGCCTCCTTGCGCACGGCGCGCGCCAGCACGAGACGCTGGATCTCCGAGGTGCCCTCGTAGATTTCGAGCACGCGCTGGTCGCGGTAGAGGCGCTCCACGACATTCGGCTTGCAATAGCCTGCGCCGCCCCAGATCTGCACCGCACCATCGACTGCCCGGTGAGCCACCTCGGACGCATGGAGCTTCGCCATTGCGCCCAAGATCGCGACGGCGCGGCCCTCGTCGTAAGCTTTGGCGGCTTCATAGAGCAGCATGCGCGCAGCCGAGATCTCGACCGCCATGTCGGCGAGCCGGAAACCAATGCTTTGGTTCTCGATGATAGGTTGGCCGAACGCGCGGCGCTCGACCGCGCGGCGCGAAGCTTCCCGATACGCGGCCAGCGCCAGACCCACGGACTGCGCGGCCACCAGCACGCGCCCGACATCGAGCGTCGCAAAGGCGAGCCGCAAGGCGCGATTGAGCTCGCCCACGCGCGCGTTGTCCGGCACGACCACGTCGAGCCTCAGATTGGATGTGCGCGTGCTGCGGAGGCCCATCTTGTCGGAAAAGTCGTCGATGACGGCGCCGGGCGCATCCTGGTCGACCATGAAGGCCGAAATTCCGCGTCCCTGCGCGCTCGGCTCTGTCTTGGCAAACACCACGTAGTGGCGCGAGGCGCCGCCATTGCCGATCCAGTATTTCTCCCCGCACAGGCGCCAGCACTCGCCCTCAGGGGTAGCGCTCGTTTCGATCGCCGCGGCATCCGAGCCGGCGGCGCGCTCGGAGAGCGCGAAGCTAGTTGCAATACCCTTCGCCATATCGCCGAGGTAGCGGCGCTTCTGATCGTCGCGCCCGGCCAGCAGGATGGGAAAGGCGCCGAGCTGATAGGTGCAGAGAATGGCTGCCGTCGAGGCGCAGCCGCTGGCAATCGTCTCGACCACGGCGGCGGTCGTGCTCAGGTTGGCACCTTGGCCGCCGTATTCCTTTGGGATGAACAGGCCCGCGAGATCAAGCTCGACCAGGCGGCGCACGTTCTCCACGGGATAGCGCTGCTCGCGGTCGAGCTCTTCGGCGAGCGGCGCAAAATGCTGGCGCGTGGCACGCTCCGCCACGGCCCGCCAGCCCTCAGCCTCCTGGCTCAACCCAGGCTGCCAGATGACTGTCATGGGCCCGCCATCTCGCCCGCTTGGCTCGATCCCTCCCCGGAACGGCACGGGTGCCGCCAAGCCCCCAGCTCCGGAACGGGGATGCCGAGATTATCGCGCAGGGTCTTGCCGGCATACTCCGTGCGGAAGACCCCGCGGCGTTGCAGCTCGGGTATGACGAAGCGCGCGAAGTCCTCATACGTTCCGGGCACGTGAGTCGCGGCGATCACAAACCCGTCGCAGGCCTGCTCCACGAACCACTGCTCAAGCCGGTCGGCGACCTCCTTGGGGCCGCCGATAATCGGATTGTGAACCCGGCCGCGGCCGCTGAAATGAATGAAGTCGCGCACGGTCGGATTCTTTTTTCCACTCGTGCGAACGACAGTGTCGCGGATCCCTTGCAGCCCCGAGATCTCCGCCATCTCCGCGTCGGTAAACGCCTCGTCCATGTCTTTGCGCGCAAAGTCGAAGTTGAGTGCTTCGGACAGGAGCGAGAGCGC
Organism: Xanthobacteraceae bacterium; assembly: GCA_036498105.1. Classification (GTDB taxonomy): domain Bacteria; phylum Pseudomonadota; class Alphaproteobacteria; order Rhizobiales; family Xanthobacteraceae; genus VAZQ01. Next base: position 4,297 of record DASXIG010000640.1, read on the forward strand.
GTCGATCTCGAGCGGCAGCTTGCTGATCTCCACCCATTTGTCCTCGGCCTCGGCCTTGGTTGCCGCGGAGATAGCGTTGACGAGCTGGGTCATGCGCACGTGCTCGGGCGCGCGGCCGCAGCGCGCCACGGCCGCTTTGAAGTCGGCATAGTCGCGCTTGGCAATCTCGATGTTGGGATAGACGACGAAGATCACCTCGCCCCATTGCGCGCCGAAGGTTCGGCCGCGGCCGCTCTGGCCGGCCTGGATGATGACGGGACGACCCTGCGGCGAGCGCGGCACCGTGAACGGACCGCGCGAGCGAAAATAACGGCCTTGGTGATCGAGACGATGGACCTTCTCCGGCAGCGCGAAGAGACCCGTCGCCTTGTCGGCAACGATGGCATCGTCCTCCCAGGTGTCCCAATGGCCGAGCACCACCTGCATAAACTCGTCGGCGCGATCGTAGCGCAGGTCGTGCGCGATCACCTCGTCGCGGCCCATGTTCTGCGCCTCACCGTCGTTGAGCGAGGTAACGACG
>DASXIG010000641.1:0-2318 GCA_036498105.1 Xanthobacteraceae bacterium
CACGTCGACGGCAACGTATTTGCCCTTGTCCGACCAAGCGACCATGGCTTCGATACTGGCATCGGTCGCAATGATGATGCGAACCGGCCGCAGCCGTCTTCCGTCCGGGCCGGGGGCAAGGAGAACCCTGAGCTTGTAGCCGTCGCGCGGGCTGTTGTCTCTGCCGCGTCCGCCGAACGCCGCGGTTATCGCCTTGAGTTCGTCCGGGCTGGCGCCCATCTCGTCGCGCAGGATGGCGGAAACGGAATCTCCCTTCTTGAGCACGATGGTGCGTTCGTTCCAGGCGTTGCCGCCCGTGACCTGCGCCGTCGTCTTCGGCAGCAGCGTGACATTCTCCGGAATGATGCGAGGCTCGAAGCCGGCATAGGGGTCGCTGCCGCGCTCGGGGGCATAGGCCGTCAGCGGGATGGCGTCGTTCATCACCGCAGGGTTCTGGGACGAGCCGCCGTCCCAGTTGGCAGCCTCGCGTACCCGCGCGAGCACCTCGTCCAGGGGCAGCACGGCGGCAAGCTTTGCACGCGGCAGCACCGTGGTCAGATCGCGGGTGACAAACGACACCTCCGCATCGGGCTCGGCGCCGGCCGCTTCCTCCGCGTTCCCGCCGGCGCCTGCCGACTGGGCGAGCATCTTCTGCGCGTTGAATGGGGGGATGTTGGCGGAGAGCTCGGAGACCGAGAGGGACAGATTTCCCGCCACGCGGATGAAGGGGCGCACCCGCACGATTTCCCGATTGCCGCTGCCCCGGCTGGTAGTGGATACCCTTATCACTTGTCGCGCGGCATTGGCTTCCCCGGGCGGCGGCAGGCGGTCGTTCTTGCGGGCGGAATTTGTGAGGCGTTCGGAGATGCTGGTGCCGACGTTGCGCAATGCGGCTTCCACGCGCTCGGGCACGGTCGCAAAGCTGCTCTCCCCGTCGAGCGCTGCAAAAACGGCGCCGCTCATGAGCGCTGCGCCGCAAAGAGCCGCCAGGATCGTGGCGCTGAACCAATGCACCGATACCCTGCGGCGGTCCACCAGCGCGCTGTTCTCGCCATCGACGGAAAGCGGCGGCTCGTTGCCGAGATCGATGTGCTCGGCCTCGAAGCTCGAACGAAGTGCCGCTCGCCGTTTGCCCTGGTCCAAGCCCGACGTCCCCTGCCGTCCGCACGAGCGGTCGCACGCTGTCCGAAAGGTGCCGAACGCGACCGGAACACGGGCGGCTACGTCGGAGAGGACGGCATCCCGCCGCCGATTCACCGACGTTCACGCACGCGTTCCGAGGTCTGCTTGACTATCGTTGGGTGAGCCGCATGCCCTAATGGGCGCAAGAGCGGCGCGAGTTCCCCCCGAAAGCGACACCTCCCAGTCCGGGAACCAGAGGGGCCGAGGATTATGGCTGCAGTGCGGCGCAGGAGCTTCTTTGTACCCGCGCTAACCTCCCGATATTGCTTGCGAAGATGACTGTGGCCGGGCTGCATCTGGCAAGCCATTTTTCTGCCCCGAGAGGTGTTGACTTTTGCGCAGTCGAAACCCTATATAGTCGTCCATTCGGCCCGCCGCCGCCTCGGCGCACGGCGTGTCGTCGAAGCTCCTCACTGATATACGGTGACCAGGCTTCCGATCGCATCGGAAGTCGTTGGCTTCGGTGGCTCTCCATTTTATTTATGGAGAGGGGATCCATCTGGGTTCCACGCTGTTTGACAGGTGAATCGGAAGAAAGAGAAACGTGGACGGCGGAGTCACCGCGGACCGCGCTCTCGGAGCCAGCGCCTTGCTTGCAAGGCGGTGCGCAACCCGGGATTTGCGGTCGGACGAGACTTCGGCGGTCGACGTTTCAGGTCAACACCCTTGCTGCGTGCGGATGAGGGATGCGCGTGCGATGCGAGTCGCATTCGCGCTTTCGTGCGTGCGCACAAGAGTGGGACCTCGTCAAACGTTGTGATCAGCCGGGCAAAGTTCTCATCCAACTTGAGAGTTTGATCCTGGCTCAGAGCGAACGCTGGCGGCAGGCCTAACACATGCAAGTCGAGCGCCCCGCAAGGGGAGCGGCAGACGGGAGAGTAACACGTGGGAACGTACCCTTTGGTTCGGAACAACCCAGGGAAACTTGGGCTAATACCGGATAAGCCCTTACGGGGAAAGATTTATCGCCGAAGGATCGGCCCGCGTCTGATTAGCTAGTTGGTGGGGTAACGGCCCACCAAGGCTACGATCAGTAGCTGGTCTGAGAGGATGATCAGCCTCACTGGGACTGAGACACGGCCCAGACTCCTACGGGAGGCAGCAGTGGGGAATATTGGACAATGGGCGCAAGCCTGATCCAGCCATGCCGCGTGGGT
>DASXIG010000642.1:0-3640 GCA_036498105.1 Xanthobacteraceae bacterium
GTCTTTTCCTGCCCGGCGGGGCGCTTCATCCGCCTGAGCACGGGCTCGGCCGCATGCTGAAAGGGGACATCCAGATAAGGCAGCAGCCTGCCTTCCGCCATCAGCGGGATGACCTCGTCCACATGAGGGTATGGATAGACGTAATGCAGCCGCACCCATACCCCGAGCTCGCACAAGGCGCTCGCCAGGTCGAAAAACCGCGCGCGCACCGTGCGGCCCCTCCACTCACTTGCCGCATATCCGATGTCGGTGCCGTAAGCGGACGTATCCTGCGAGATGACCAGGAGCTCCCTGACGCCGGCGGCGACCAGACGCTCGGCTTCCCGCAGCACGTCGGCTGCGGGCCGTGAGACCAGATCGCCCCGCAGCTTGGGAATGATGCAGAAGGTGCAGCGATTGTTGCAGCCCTCGGAAATCTTTAGATAAGCGTAATGCCGCGGGGTGAGCTTGATGCCCTCGGGCGGGAGCAGATCGAGAAAGGGATGGTGACGCGGGGGAACCGCGCGGTGTACCGCCTCGACCACGCTCTCGTATTGTTGCGGCCCGGTGACCGCGAGTACGCCGGGATAAGCGTCCGTGATCTTTTCCGGCTCCGCCCCCATGCAGCCAGTCACGATCACCTTGCCGTTCTCATTGAGCGCCTTGCCGATGGCCGCAAGCGACTCCGCCTGCGCGCTGTCGAGAAAGCCGCAGGTATTGACTACAACGAGATCGGCGCCTTGATGGTCGCGAGCCAGCTCATAGCCCTCCGCTCGCAGCCGCGTAATGATACGCTCGCTGTCGACCAGCGCCTTGGGGCATCCGAGCGAGACAAAGCTCACTTTGGGGGCGACCCCGTCCGGGCTCACATCGTGGTTGGGCATGATCCTGGGAGCTAGCTGACTGCACCAAGTGCCGCAAGCAGGGCTGATGTAAATGGAATCACCGAACAACATTGCGGTCATCGGCGCCGGCATTGGCGGCCTCGCCGCGGCGCTTTCGCTCTTACAGAGTGGGCTCGATGTGGATGTCTACGAGCAATCGCCGGAGCTCGGAGAAATTGGCGCCGGCATTCAGATCAGCTCCAATGGCACCCGGGTGCTCTACGCGCTCGGACTGGAAGCGGCGTTGCGCGGCATCGAGGTGCTCCCGGCGCGGCGGCAAATTCGGCATTGGAGCACAGGCGAGACCTGGGACTGGTTCGAGCTTGGCACCGCCACCCGCGAGCGCTACGGCACCCCGCATGTCATGCTGCATCGCGCCGATCTGCACGGAATGCTCGCGGATGCGGTCCGGCGCCTGAAGTCCGAAGCCATCCATCTGAACAAGCGGTGTGTCGAGGTCACTCAATCGGAAGCGGCCGCGGTTGCGTGTTTCGAAAGCGGGGAATCGGTGCGCGCGGCCTGCGTGATCGGCGCGGACGGCATTCACTCCAACGTTCGCGCATGCTTGTTCGGTCCGGATCGACCTGAGTTCACCGGTGTCGTGGCCTGGCGCGCTACCGTGCCGATGGACCGGCTTCCATCTCATCTGGCGCAAATGGTGGGGACGAACTGGCTCGGACCCCGAGGCCACGTGCTCCACTATCCTGTTCGACGCGGCGAGCTCATGAACTTCATCAGCCTGATCGAGCGGGACGATTGGCAGATCGAGTCGTGGACGATTGCCGGCACGCGGGACGAGCTGGCTGGGGACTACGCAGGCTGGCATCCGGACGTCCATGCGATCATCGGCCACATCAACACGCCTTTCAAATGGGCGCTGATGGTGCGCCCGCCCATGCCGCAATGGTCGAAGGGCCGCGTGAGTCTGCTGGGCGACGCCTGTCATCCGATCTTGCCGTTCCTCGGACAAGGCGGAGTGATGGCGATCGAGGATGCTTACGTCATTGCCGCCTGCCTGAAGAAATATTTCGCCGATCCGGCCGCTGCCTTCGCGCGCTATGAGGACATTCGCCGGGAGCGCACGGCCGTGGTCGTGCGTAAATCGCACGAGAACCGGCGCGAGGTGTTCAGCCCCGCGCTTGCCGACAAGGATGCGATTGCAGTTGCAGTGGCGCGCGAGTGGCAGCAGGTGCGCCTGCGTGAGCGCATGGACTGGCTTTACGCCTACGACGCAACCGCGGTAACGATCTAACCCGACCAGCGCGGCTTGCGCTTCTCCAGGAATGCGCGCAGCCCCTCTTGGGCGTCGTTGGTCAGCGCGGCGTTGCAGAAAACATCCGACGCCTCGGCGATACGGCGCCGGTAATCATTGGCGCGCATGAAGGCGGCGCGCGCGAGCCGCATGGCGCTCGCTGATTTCGCCGCAAACGTACGCGCTGTCGCCAGGGCTTCGCTGCGCACCTGTTCATCCGGTACCACGCGGCTTACGAGGCCGAGCGACCGGGCCTCGTCCGGGCCAAAACTGCGGCCGCTGAACAAGAGGTCAAAGGCGCGATGGCGGCCTGCGATCGCCGGCAGATGCGAGAAATGTATCGCAGGCAGGAGCGCAAGATCGATTTCGGGGTAGCCGAACGTCGCGGCTTCCCCGGCAATAAGCACGTCGCAGGAGATCGCCAGCGTCATGCCGCCGCCCCGCGCCGCGCCGGCAACGGCGGCGATCGACGGCTTGGCGAGATTGTATTGAACGTCGGCGAGCTCGATGTAGAGCTTGTCCAGGAACCGGCGCACCTCCGCGCCTGACGCATCAAGCAGCATGGCAAGATCGAGCCCGGCGCAAAATCGGCGCGGCACCGCGCTCGTCAGGATGACGGCGCGCACGTTGTCGTCGGCAGCGGCGCGCCGCAGCGCGTCGAGCAGCTGATCGAGCAAGGACTGATTCAGTGCATTGACCGGCGGCCGCGCGAGGCTGATCTCCGCGATACGATCTGACACTTCGTAGCGCAGGATTGCATCCATGCTCAGTGCCACACTGCCAAGTGCGTAAGGTTATATCTCGCCGCCGTCATGCCCGGGCCGCCGTCAAGCTTGCGCAGACTGCGTAAACTTGTCTGCGCTACCCGCGCATCCATCTTGTTCGGAAGATAGAGTCTTGATCAAGTGGATGGATTGCATCGGACCTCGGGCCTGCCCGAGGTCCGCCTGAACATTAAATTGCCTCAAGTCGGGTAAACCCGACTTGAGGTGTCAAGCCCGGCAATGACGATTTCAAGTTAGCGTACGGGTAGCGCGCATCCCGCGGTAGGGGCCAAATCTACTCGAGGGTGCTGTATTCAGGAACTCGGTGACGCGTGCTGGCGTGGGCGGCCTCGCCGCTGGCGAGCGCAGTCAGGATCTTCTCCACCAGCTGCCGGGCCGAATCCGCGCTCAGCTCCACCGCAACGCGCTCGCGCCCGCCCTCCGCCTCATTGATGAAGTCGATCCCGAGCGCATGATCCAGCGGGGAGTGGAAGGGATGATCGTAGTAGACGTTGGCGGTATCGATTCGCATCCAGCCGTTCAAGCCTTTGGCGCTGCCCAGAAGCCTGGCTTTCTCGACGATGTAAGAGCACATGAGTGTCTCCTTGCGTTGTCGTTGGATTAGGCCGCGCGCGCCCCGGCTGCCGCCGCGAGATGCTTGTGGAAGAAGGCAATTACCTTGTTCCAGCCGTCGAGCGCCTGCTCGGGACGATAGGCGAGGCGCGCGGCATTGAAGAACGCGTGGCCGGCGCCATCATAGC
>DASXIG010000643.1:0-7445 GCA_036498105.1 Xanthobacteraceae bacterium
GTCACCTCGATCCGGTTCCGCGCTCGTCGCCGATCCGGTTTTGCTACTCTGGCATCTGTCCTCTGATCAGATCCGCCGCCCTTTCCGCAATCATCAGCACGCACGCATTGATGTGGGCGGAGACGAGATCGGGCATTGCGGATGCGTCTACGACACGCAACCGCTCGACGCCGCGTACGCGAAGCTGCGGATCGAGGACAGCACTCTCGCCTGATCCCATGGCGCATGTCCCGGCGGGATGGTGGGCCGTGATGGCGGTGTTGCGCAGCCAGTTTTCGGCTTCCGCGCGCGCCTTCGGCAATGTGGCGGGACTGAGGAGCTGCCCGCGGAACGGAAGGATCTCCTTGCTCTGGGCGAGCTCCATGGCGCGCAGATAAGCCTCGTAAAACAAGTCCATGTCGATCGGCTCGGAGAAAAATTGATAACGGATGCGCGGCGGCACGAGGGGATTTGCCGAACGCAGCCGCACCGTGCCGCGGCTCCTGGGGTGAAGCAGCGTCGGCCTGATCGCAAGCTCGTCTCGATATGGCGGCCGCACGCCGGGAAACCAGAGATACGCGTTCGGGGCAGACGCCCGGAACATGAACTCGATGTCGGGCACGTCACTCGCCGGCTGCGTCCTGAGGAACGCAAACAGCGCGCCGGGGACGACCGTGCCGGGGCCCGAGTTGAAGAGATAGGCGCGCAGCATGGCAGCAGCCATGCGGTCTGCACGCATGGCGTCGCGAAAAGCACCCGCACCGTTGCGGGCAAAATTGATCCAGCTTGCGAGATGGTCCTGCAGGTTATCGCCGACCGGCAGATCGACAACGGGATTGATACCGAGCTCGCGCAGATGCGCTGCCGGCCCGATGCCGGAGAGCATCAGCAGTTGCGGCGTGTTGAACGTGCCGCAGCAGAGAATGACCTCGCGCTCGGCGTAAGCCATTTCCGTGCGGCCCCCGCGCACGTATTCGATGCCGGCTGCTGTCGTGCCGCTCAGCACGATTCGCGTGGCGTGCGTCTTTACCCCGACATGAAGGTTGCGGCGGCTTCGCGTTGGTTTCAGGTAGGCCGTGGCGGCAGACGAGCGCCGTCCGCTGCCGATGGTGAACTGAATTCGGCAGAACCCCTCCTGGTGCTCGCCGTTCGAATCGGCCGTGACGGGGTAGCCGGCCGCCCGGCCGGCATCGGTCCAGGCCTGGAAGATCGGGTCGCGCGTTTTGGCGAACTGAACCTGCAGCGGCCCGCTCCCGCCGCGCCATGCGTCCTCGCCGCTCTCCCAGGTCTCGCCGCGCCTGAAGTAGGGAAGCACCTGCGCATAGGACCAGCCGGTCGCGCCGTTGCGCGCCCAGCGCTCGTAGTCGTTGCGGTGTCCGCGCGTATAGGCCATCACGTTGATCGACGACGAGCCACCCAGCACCTTGCCGCGCATGGCCTCGATGCTGCGCCCGTTGAGCCCCGGCTCGGGCTCGGTGTCGTAGCCCCAGTCGTGCAGGCGGTGCTCGTGCATTTTTCCGAGCCCGACGGGGATATGGATGAGGGGATCCCAATCCCGGCCGCCGGCTTCGAGCAGCAGCACGCGCGTGCCAGGGTCCTGGCTCAAACGGTTTGCGAGGACGCAACCTGCCGACCCGGCTCCGACGATCACGTAATCGTAGGACATGCGCTCATGCATCCGCGGAACCCCTACCATCGCGCGCGATCCGGCGGCAACTCTTCAAGGATGAGGTTGTGCTGGGCGGCGGTCTCCTGGATCCACCACACGTATCTCTTGGACGCATACTTCCTTTCATAATGCGAAAGCAGCGTGTCCAGTGCCTCGATCAGCTGCGTGACCGTGCGGAACGGTCCGGCAATCTGCTCGATCTTCGGCTGCCCCCGCGTCTCCTCTTCAAGCTTTTTGGTGATATAATAATCCATGCTCTTCTCACTATGGCAGAAAACGCACGAAGGCGGGATCCACGCTGAGCTCGAGCGGCTGGCCGATGCTCAGCCCCTTCGCTTCGGCGCTCGGCAGATCGATAAGCATTTTCAGGTTCTGCAGGGCCACATGCAGATGGGTTCGCGATCCCAGATAGGTGAACTGCAGCACTTCGACGCGAAGATTATTGGGTGACTGTCCGTTTGCCAGCACCAGGTGCTCGGGTCGGATGGCAACGACCCCCTTATCTCCCGCTGGATCGTTCGCGATCGACAGCAGATGCCCGCCCTCGATCGTCACCGTGCGAGCAGCTCCGGCCGACTTGCAGGGCAGCAGGTTGCACCGGCCGATGAACCCCGCGACGAACCGGCTCTGCGGCACATCGTAGATATCCGATGGGGCGCCGATCTGCTCGATGCGGCCCTTGTTCATGACCACGACGCGATCCGCGATGGCGAGCGCCTCCTCCTGGTCGTGCGTCACGAGAACCGTCGTGGCGTTGAGTTGATGCACGAGCGCACGGACTTCCTCGCGCATATGGATTCGGAGCTGGGCATCGAGGCTCGAGAACGGCTCGTCGAGCAGAAGGACCGCGGGCCGCAGTACGAGTGCGCGCGCGAGCGCCACCCGCTGCTGCTGCCCGCCCGAGAGCTCGCGCGGATACCGGGCGCCCAGATCGGCGAGGCGGACCGTCGCAAGCATTGCGTCGACCCGCTTGCGGCGCTCCGGCTTCGCAACGCCGATGTTGCGCATCCCGAATTCAACATTATCGAACACGGAAAGATGAGGAAACAGCGCAGGATGCTGAAAGACCATGCCGATGTTGCGCAGATGCGGCGGTTTCGCCGTTACGTCCGCGCCTTCGATGAACACGCGGCCCCGCGTTGGCGACGTGAATCCGGCAATCAACCGCAGCGTCGTCGTTTTGCCACACCCGCTCGGGCCGAGGAGGCAGACCAGCTCGCCGCAGGGCACGTCCAGCGAAAGCAGCTCCAGCGCGGCGACCTCACCGTAGTTTTTGGAAACCGCGCTCAGCGCGACGGCAGGCGACTGCGGTATCGGTGCAGGATCTCTCATATCAGCCGCTGCAAGTTCGCGAGCCGATCGATGCAGAGCACGATCGCGCCGGTTACGAGAATGACTAACGTGGCGACCGCTGCCAGGGTCGGATCGCTCGAATGCTCTACCGCCGCGAACATCTGTACCGGCAGCGTCGCCGCGCTGCCGCTGACGAGAAAGATGGAAAGCGCGACATTGCCGAACGAGGTAACGAACGCGAAGATCGCGGCGGAGAGTAAGCCCGGAATAATGTTGGGAAGGATCACTCGGAACCAGACCACCGGCCGCGAGGCTCGCAAGCTTTGCGCAGCCTCTTCGAGCACGACGTCGAAGAGGCTGAAGCTGGATATGAGGGTGCGGACGACGTAGGGCAGCGTGAGCACGAAATGGCCGAGCAGCAATGCGGCCAGGCCCTGCCCGATGCCGATCAGATTGGCGAACATGAGTAGCCCTATGCCGAGCACGATCGCAGGAATGACAATCGGCGAGAGCAGCAGGCTGTGGAGGGGCTGTAGGGCGGGCAGGCGATATCGCTGCAACGCATAGGCAGCCGGTGTGCCGGTGAGCAGCGACAGCGCCGTTGCCAGGCAAGCCAGCTCGACGCTCAGGAGAAAGCTGTCGGTGAACGCGGGCGTCTCCATTGCCTTCACGTACCATGCCAGCGTGAGCCCGCGCGGCGGGAAGCTGAACGTGCTGGCGGGGTTCAACGACGCGCCGATGATGACCAGAGAAGGCAGCGCCAGTACTGAATAGGCGGCCAGCTGAAAGAGTGCCCACCCCAGAAGGCTCAGCCTGCTATTTTGCCACGGCACCTGTTTGCTCCTCGGGCGTTCGGCCGGCAATCCGGAACAGGGCCGCAAACGCCAGCGCCACCGCCAGCAGAACGAGCGACAAAGAGGCCCCGAACGGCCAGTTCAGCACCGTCATCATCTGCTGGAATACCAGCACGGCGTACATCTGGACGGAAGCGCCACCAATCAGCTGCGGAATGATGAAGGCCGACATCGTGAGAATAAAGACGATGGTGGATCCAGCGACGATCCCGGAGCGCGCGAGGGGGATGATGACGCGGCGGAAGGTAACCCACCGGTTACCGCGAAGGCTTGCCGACGCTTCCTCCAGCATGGGGTCAATCTGCGCCACGACGCTCATAACAGAAAGGATCTGAAACGGCAGATATGTATGCCCCAGCACGAGGAGGATCGTCCCGACTCCGAACAAGAACTGCCTGGGTCGGTCGAGCAGGTGCAGGCCCAACAAAACAGAGTTCAACAGGCCGTTCTGCCCCAGGATCATGATCCAGCCGAAAATATTCACGATCAGGCTCAGTGTGAGCGGAAGCACGATGAAGAAAATCTTCCAGCGGCGAAACCGGCCGCGCGTGGCGGCATAGCCCAGGGGAAAGCCGATGATGGCCGTGCCGAGGGTGACGATGAGGCTGTAAAGCGTAGTGCGTGCCAGAGACTCCAGATAGAGATCGTCGGTCAGCGCCTTGATGTAATGAACGGCCGACCAGCCGCTGAGATCGTAGGATTGGTCCTGCGGATAAAGGCTGATCCTGACCAGCCAGGCGATCGGGAGGGAGAGTATCAGCAATACCGAGAGGACCGCCGGAGAGAGCAGTCCGGCGAAATAAACCTCACGGCTCCACGCCAGCCGCTTCAAGTATCACCGCATCTCGCGGTTCCAGCGCTCGATCCAGCCCGCTCGCTTTGCCACGACCGTGTCCCAGTCGACCGGCGGCATGCTCGAAATCATTTCGGCTCCGTAGGGCAGCACCCGTTTTTCGATCTCCGCTGGCAAGGTAACGATCTTGTTGGTCGGTCCGAAATATACGGATCGCGCAATGGCGAGCGAGGTTTGCGCCGAAGTGATCTGATTCATGAGTTTTAACGCCGCGCCGCGCGATTTGGTCCCCTTGACCAGGCTTACGAAGTCGAGATTGCCGCGCAGATGCTCCTTCGGAACGGCCAAGGCGAGGGGCACTCCCTGGTCAATGAGCGCGTTGACGCGTCCGCTCCAGAACCAGGAAGCCCAGATCTCGCCCCTTTGCAGCAGGTTGTACATCTCGGCCGGAGCAGAGGTCGCGGTGGCGAGGTTCGGCTTGATCTCCTTGAGCTTGGCAAAGCCGGGCTCCACGTTGTCGATGCTGCCTCCGTTGGCCTCAGCCAGCGAGATCAGCGACACCACGCCGCCGATACTTTCGAGATTGAAGATGCCGACGCGACCGTCGAGGTCGGGCCTGGCGAAATCGCTCAGGGCGCCCAGCGGCGTCTTGACATGCTCCGTGTTGTAGGCAAGCGCGCACACGGAAGCGAAGAACGGCAGGCCGTAGCCCCCAAGCGGAATGAAATTGGAATAGAGCTGCGTCATGTTGGGAACGTCGGCGGCAGAGACTTCCTCGATCAGCCCCGCCTTCGCGGCGGAACGCAGCGTAATGTCGTCTGTGACCAGGACGTCGAAGGCGGGGTTCGCGCGCGAGGTCATCGCCTTGGCATAAGCCGAAGCGACCGAGCCCGGCACGATCTCGACGGTTATGCCGTACTGCTCCTTGAGCGGCTTGCTGACGCTTTCGACCAGCACGTCGTCGAGGTTCCCCCCGAACCCGTTGACGACGAGCTTGGTGCCTTCGAACTCCTTCTGCTGAGCCCGGGCAGGCGTATGGGCAAGCGCCAGGGCGCAAAGAGCGGCGGTACAGATGCCAAATCTGAACAACGACATGGAAGAGTGTCCCTCCTTCTGTACCTTCTTCTGTCCGCTTCAGTCAGCGGCCTTGTGCGACCACCGCCGCAGGCTTGCCCGCCTCCGCCTCGATCAGTCGCCGCAGGGTACGGCGAAACTGCAGCGCGCCCGCATCCATGTTGAGGTCGACCATGCGCTCCAGCGTTCCGCCGCGCACCTTATGCTGCAGCGCTTCGAGCATGGCCTTGTCCTCGAGGTAGGTCATCACGGACCCGTCGAACAGGAGCTTCGTCATCTCCTCGTCGTGGATGCAGAAATTGCGGGTATAGCCGAAGAAATAATGGGTCGACGTTTCCGACTCCGGCACGAGCAGATGGTTGGTCCAGATCGAGATGCCCTGGCTGCGATCCCCCTGCGGCGCGCCGGTGCCCGCCTTGGCGCAGCCGATATCGAAATATACCACGGTCGGCGGCTTCCAGGTTACCATCTGCCAGCGATCGACATTCCCGGTGAAATCTCCGGCACGCGCGAACAGGGGCGGGGGCTTCACGTCCAGCAGCCACCGGCTCACGTGAATGCCGTCGCTGGTGCGTTCGGTCTTTACCGGCAACGTGGCCTCGCGCGGATCCCCGGCAAGCGTTCGGGCGTGGAGATAGACGAGATGGGTGAAATCGACGAGGTTGTCGATGATCAACTGATAGTTGGCCTTCACGTGCATATAGCCCGGCGCTAATGTCCATGCGGGATCGTCGAGCCAGGGCAGGTCGGGGATTTTCGATTCGTCAGCGCGCGCTGCCTCGCCCATCCAGATCCAGGCCATGCGCCATTTCTCAGTGACCACGTAGCTGCGCACGGACGCGCCGGCAGGGACAGCTTTCTGCCCTGGGACTTCAACGCAGCGACCGCTGCTGTCGAATTTCAGGCCATGGTAGCCGCATTGCAGATGCTCGCCCACCACCTTGCCCAGAGAAAGCGGTGCGGCCCGATGACAGCACCGGTCCTCGAGCGCCACCAGCCGTCCGTTCGACAGCCGGAACAGCGCCACCGGCTCTTCCAGGACCGTTCGAGCGACGGGCTCACTGGCGAGGTCTTTCGACCAGCCAATGGGGTACCAAGAGTTTCTCACGTACATGACCGCCTCCGGCGCCGACTGCGATTGTCCCAGATCTATGCACCAATACCGACCGGCGTACAATCGACGACGTTGCCGCGTGTCGCGGATTATATCGACAGCAGCCGGTGCTGCACGTCGCGGTCGCCGGCGAGATTGGCCATGGGCCTGGGTTGCGACGAGCAGATACCGCTGGCATTCGCGCAGAAATGTTTTGACGCGGTCGGCTCAAAAGAGAAAACCTTCGGCGTCTTCACGCGCGAGGAGGGCGGCATTCACCACTGTCAGGTCGACAACGTCACCATCGGCGTGCACGCCATGTGGGACTGGATCGAAGACGTGCTGAAGCCGGAGAGCTGAGTACGAAAAAATCTGTGTTCGCTATTGACATGCTAACCATAACTCAACTACAAAAGGCCATCCTCGAGAATTATGCCGTCCGGGGCGGGTGACCGCGCCGGGCTTTTTTATTGGCCTGTTTACTAACTCAACTAACGGTAGGCAAAAACGCTTGTTAATAGTTGATATTAACAAGCGGCCCTAAAATTGCACTCGCGATGGTTGCCTCGCCGGTACAGCCGCCGATTTGATCCGCTCGGCAGCGTAGTCGGCCAGATCAGCGCCTCGTCCCATGTCCGAAACCGCGTTCACGCTCCTGCAGCCTGCTTGACTTCGCCGTCGCGATATTGG
>DASXIG010000644.1:0-1679 GCA_036498105.1 Xanthobacteraceae bacterium
CGATCTCTCGAACGGGTCGGAGCCGCTCGCCATTGTGCGTGCGATCGCAACGCTTGCCAAAAGCCTCAGCATGGTCTCGACCGCCGAGGGCGTGGAGACGAGACAGCAGCTGGAGAAGCTCCAGTCGGTCGGCTGCACCGAGATGCAGGGCTATTTTTTCAGCCACGCACGACCCGCCGCCGAGATCTCCCATTTGTTTCTGCGCGACGGCGGGAGAGGGACGGCCGCCGCGTAATCCCTCCCCGAAGGCCATCGTAGCCGGATGTCGCCGCGCCCCTCCGGGTATGGAATGTGCTATTCTTTCGAGCCGAGCGGGGTTACCGTGAGGCTCTGGAGCCGGGCACATGCGGCGGCGGGATTTCATCGCACTGGCGGCCGCGGCGGCCACGAGCTGGCCGTTGCGCGCCGCCGCGCAACAGCCGAAAGGCTTGCGGGTGGGGTATTCGGGAATGCTTCAGCCCGGAGCGCCCCATTATCTGGCCTTCGAGCAACGCATGTCCGAGCTCGGCTACGTGCAGGGGCGTAATTTCAGCTTCGAGTTCATTCAGTCGCCCAGCATCGAAGGCTATGACGAGAGCTACCGCGAGCTCGCCGCGCGCGGCGTGAACATCATGCTCGCGGGCGGCAACGAGGCAGCACTGCGGGCGGCGCGAGCCGCGGGGGGTGAAATGCCGGTTGTCTTTTTCGCGATCGATTTCGATCCGGTCGAGAAGGGCTACGTCGCGAGCATGACCCGCCCGGGAAACAACACAACCGGGATATTCGTGAGCCAGCTCGAGCTTGCGGGAAAACGCGTAGAGATCCTGCGCGATGCATTTCCGCAAGCGCGCCGTGTCGGGCTGCTCTGGGATCCGGCATCACGGGAGCAGGCCGAAGCAGCCGCTCCGGTGGCGCGGCAACTCGGCTTCGAGCCGCGCTTACTGGAGGTCGCTGGCCATCCCCCCGACTATGCGGCAGCCCTGATACCGATGAGCAATTCGCCGGACGACCCGATCACGATTCCTGCAAGCCCGCTTTTTCTGCGCGACCGCGCATCGCTTGCGCGTCTGCTCACCGAACGCCGCACGCCCTCCATTTGCGCCTTCCGGGAGGTGATGGAGGCGGGCGTGCTCATCAGTTACGGCGTCAACCTCGTCGACGTGTTTCGCGATGTGGCGAGTGTCGTCGACCAGGTCGCCAGAGGCGCCAAGGCCGGCGAGACTCCCATGCGGCAGCTGTCGCATTTTCACACCGCATTCAATCTGAAAACTGCCAAAGCGCTCGGGCTCGAGATTTCGCCGATGCTGCTTGCCCGTGCCGACGAGATCATCGAGTAGGTTGGCGGTTGAGCTCGCTCGATCCGAACGGGCCGGCACTGAGCGCGATCGAAACGCCTGCGCTCGTTATCGATCTTGCCTTGCTCGACGCGAACATCGAACGCATGCAAGCGTCCGCGCGCGGCGCCGGGGTGTCGCTGCGACCGCATGCCAAGACGCACAAATGCCCGGACATCGCCCGCCGGCAACGGCGCGCCGGTGCGATCGGCATTGCCTGCGCCACGCTGCGTGAGGCCGAGGACATGGCCGCCGCCGGCATCTCTGATCTGCTCATCACCTCGCCGCTGGTCGGCCCCGACAAGATCGACCGTGTCGCCGGGCTGCACCGCCGCTCTGCCATTATGGTGGTGGTGGACCATCCCG
>DASXIG010000645.1:0-2283 GCA_036498105.1 Xanthobacteraceae bacterium
GGTGGCTGGTTTGCCGGCGCGCTCGCGGACCGCTTCGGCCGCGTGCGCGTGCTGCAGATCGCAATTCTGTGGTACTCGATCTTCACCTTTCTGTGCAGCTTCGCGCAAAACTTCGAGCAGCTGTTCATCCTGCGCGGCTTACACGGTCTTGGGTTCGGTGGCGAGTGGGCCACCGGTGCGGTATTGATGGGTGAGGTTATCCGCGACAAGTATCGCGGGCGTGGCGTCGGCTTTGTGCAGACCGGCGCAGCAGTCGGCCCGGGCCTGGCGGCGCTCGTCTACGCCGGGCTGTACGCCATTCTGCCCGAAGCGATCGCGTGGCGGGCGCTGTTCGCGGTCGGCATCTTGCCGGCCCTGCTTGTGCTGTGGATCCGCCGCAGCATTCCGGAATCAGAAGCATTCGAGGGGCGCGAGGGCGGCGCGCCCCCCGGGATCGCCCATCTGCTAGCTGCATTTCGCGGGCCGTATCTGTGGCTGACCATAAAAGTGTCCCTGATGGTGATGGGAGCGCAGGGCGGCGTCTGGGCCGTCAATTTCTGGATGCCGACTTATTTGCGCACGGTGCGCCACCTGTCCGCCTCGGGCACCGGGCTCTATGTCGCGGTTCAGGCATTCGGAGCTCTGATCGGATTCCTGATCGGCGCCTATATGGCCGACGCGATTGGCCGCAAATGGACGTTCATGATCTCGGCCATCGCGACGATCATCATGGTGCTCGTCTATCTCTACGTGCCGGTCGGCGACACCGGTCTCCTGCTTCTTGGGATCCCGCTCAACGCTGCGATCCTGATGAAGTTCGCGCCAATGGGCCCGTTCATGACGGAACTCTACCCGACCGCCATTCGCGGCACCGGCCAGGGGTTCTGCTACAATGCCGGCCGGGCGATCGGTTCGGTATTCATGACCGCGATCGGCTTTGCGACGGCGGTAATGCCGCTTGGCACGGCGATCGCGCTGTTCTCGACTTTGGC
Organism: Xanthobacteraceae bacterium; assembly: GCA_036498105.1. Taxonomy (GTDB): domain Bacteria; phylum Pseudomonadota; class Alphaproteobacteria; order Rhizobiales; family Xanthobacteraceae; genus VAZQ01. The sequence continues at coordinate 972 of DASXIG010000645.1, forward strand.
CCATGCGCTGATGATAGTCATGCTGCTGCTGCTCCCGGAGACTCGCGGCCGCGTCATCGCGAGCCTTGAGCCCGAGCCGCCTGGCGCGGCGGTGTATCCTCCCCGGACAGCCGTCGGGCAAAACCCAACAATAATCACCGATTAGCTGCCCAGCCAACTGCCCAGCCGCGGGGGAAAGGCTCCCTTGACAGGGAAAGCCCCATACAAGTCAGTCTCGACATCCGAGCGGTTGCCGCACCCTGCCAAGATAAGCGGCGAGCGGCCCGGTGAGGTGGACCCCGAAAACGAGACAGCATTGTCACGGAAACTGGGTCGAGAGCGAGCGGCAGATGGGATAGGCTCTTGGCATGGCTCCGCTCAGCTACCGCCGCCATCGCTTCCCGCCCGAGATCATCCAGCACGCGATTTGGCTGTATCTCCGCTTCACCCTGAGCTACCGCGATGTCGAGGAACTTTGGCCGAACGAGGGTTCGATATGTCCTACGAAACGGTGCGGCGATGGGTTCTGAAATTCGGACCGGCAATTGCGCGACGGCTACGCGGGCGCCGTCCGAGGCCGAGCGATCGCTGGCATTTGGACGAGATGGTGGTGCGCATCGCCGGCAAGCGGATGTATCTGTGGCGTGCTGTGGATAACGAGGGCGAGATTCTCGACATGCTGTTTCAGCGCCGACGCGACACTCGCTCGGCGTTGCGGCTGATGCGCAAACTGCTCAAGAAGCAAGGCTTCGTGCCGAAGTTGCTGGTCACAGACAAGCTACGCTCCTACGCCTCCGCGGCTCGACATCTGCGACTGACCTGTCGGCATGAGCAGGGGCTGCGCAAAAACAACAGGGCGGAGAATTCGCATCAGCCAGTCCGACGACGCGAGCGCAAGCTCCTGCGGTTCAAGTCAGCTCGATCCGCCCAGCGCTTCCTCAGCATGCACGGTGCCGTTTACAACACCTTCAACTTTCAACGCCACCTCATCTCCCGATCCACCCTGCGGATCTTCCGAGCCGAAGCTACTGCCGAATGGCAAGGTGCCGTCGCAGCGGCACGCGCATGGCGAGCTTGGTCTCAATGCGTGCTCGATGGAGTTGCCGTGACAAAGCCGGTCCGGGGAACCTTGAACAACACCTTCTGTTAATCAAGGACTGGCCCATGGGCACGGCCGCGAAGCGGCCAGAAACCGCGGGTATCATACCCGCACATTCCTGAAAATCGGCCAAAAGAGCGCCACGGCATCCTGTGTGCTGCCGGATCAGAAAGTAATGCATGCCCGATCAAGAGCGGCGACCAGAAGATCTGCGCATTCCGCTTCATGTCGAAG
>DASXIG010000646.1:0-2533 GCA_036498105.1 Xanthobacteraceae bacterium
CGCATCCCGTGCTGCTCCAGGCGGTCCTTGTAACGGGTATTGACCTCGTACCGGTGGCGGTGCCGCTCGGAGATTTCGTTCGCACCGTAGATCTCGCTCACCCTGCTGCCGCGCTCCAGGACGGCCGGGTAAGCACCGAGCCGCATGGTGCCGCCGAGATCGCCTTCCACTCCGCGAACCTCAAGCTCATTTCCTTTCATCCATTCCGTCATCAGGCCGACCACCGGATGGGGCGTCGCGCCGAACTCGGTCGAGTTCGCGTCCTCGATCCCGCACAAGTTACGCGCAGCCTCGATCACGGCCATCTGCATGCCAAAGCAGATGCCGAAATAGGGAACCTGGCGCTCGCGCGCGAACTGAACAGCGCGGATCTTTCCCTCGCTGCCGCGCTGGCCGAAGCCGCCCGGTACCAATATGCCGTTGACATGCTCGAGAAACGGCGCCGGATCCTCGCGCTCGAACACTTCGGATTCGATCCAGTCCAGATTGACCCGGACCTTGTTCGCGATCGCTCCATGCGACAGGGCCTCGATCAGCGACTTATAGGCGTCCTTGAGCCCCGTATATTTTCCGACGATCGCGATAGTGACGTCGCCTTCCGGATTGCGGATACGCTCGTTGATCAGCCGCCAGCGCGCAAGGTCTAACGCGCCCTGCGGCTCGATCCCGAATGCCGCCAGGACTTCCCGATCGAGCCCGGCGGCGTGGTAGGCCTCGGGCACGGCATAGATGTTGTCCACCTCGCGCGCCTCGATCACCGCGCTCTCGCGCACATTGCAGAACAAGCCGAGCTTGCGCCTTTCCTCCTTGGGGATGGGGCGGTCCGTCCGGCAGAGAAGGATATCAGGCTGGATGCCGATGGAGCGCAGCTCCTTGACCGAGTGCTGGGTGGGCTTGGTCTTGAGCTCTCCGGCCCCGGCAACGAACGGCAATAACGTGAGATGGATGTAGACCGCGTGGTTGCGCGGCAGCTCGTTGCCCAGCTGCCGTATGGCCTCGAAGAACGGCAGCCCCTCGATGTCGCCCACGGTCCCGCCGATTTCGCACAGGACGAAGTCGTACCCCTCGTTGCCCTCCCGGATGAACTCCTTGATGGCATTGGTCACATGCGGGATCACCTGGATGGTAGCGCCGAGATAATCACCGCGCCGTTCCTTGGCGAGGATTTCCTGGTAGATGCGCCCGGTTGTGATGTTGTCCTGTCGTGAGGCGGGGCGGCCGGTGAACCGCTCGTAATGCCCGAGATCGAGGTCAGTCTCGGCCCCGTCGTCCGTGACGAACACCTCGCCGTGCTGATAGGGCGACATGGTTCCCGGATCGACGTTCAGGTATGGATCGAGCTTGCGCAGGCGCACGCTGTAGCCGCGCGCCTGCAGCAGCGCTCCCAACGCTGCCGATGCGAGACCCTTGCCGAGGGAGGAGACCACGCCGCCGGTGATGAAAATGTACCGCGCCATGGGACCTAATCTTTATCGCGATGGTGCCGATTCGACGAGGGCTTCTCTGGGACAAAATCTTCTTGGGCATGCGCTTTTCGCATGACGCCGGTTTTGCCGCTGACTAGAGGCACTTGGAGTGTTTTTTTGCTTTCAAATCTCACTTTGTCATTCGCAATTTGCATAGCTCGATGAGCTGGGGCCGGCTAGCTGGCCCCCGGTGTTTCCTCATTGCGATCGCGGTACTTGCGGTCCCGTCGGTGGGGCAGGAGCGGCAGGAGCTGCGGGCTGTTCGTTCTTTCGCAATGTATCGAGGAGATTCCCACCCTGGCCTCCCTCTTGCCCGGAGGGCGCTGCCGGAGCACCGGGGGTCTGCTGCTGCGCAGGTATAATCGACTGGGGCTTCCTCCCCCAGCCGGCCAGCATGGACAGCGTAAGGCTTGTGGCAAAGAAGACAGCGGCCAGAATGGCGGTGGTGCGCGTCAGTATGTTGGAGGTGCCCCGGCTCGACAGAAACCCACCAGAGGAGCCGATTCCGAGCCCTCCCCCTTCCGACTTCTGCAGCAAGACCACGCCAATCATAGCCATAACGACTATGAGATGAATGGCCACAATGACAGTCTGCATGAATCCCCTCGCCCATCTCTCGCCCGAAGGCTTCTCGCCGGCTCCCCCGCGGTGATATAGGGAGGCGGGCAGCCGTCTACACGGTCCGGCGCGCAATTTCCAACCGACCCGGGATCGCGCCTCTCTTGCCGCCGGCGGCAGTGCCACCGTCGCGATTGTTATTTCAGTGTTTTCAAATATGCGATGAGGTCCTCGATATCGGCGTCATCGGTGAGCCCCCCATAAGGCATGCGATTGCCCTTCACCTTGGCCTGGGGATCCCTGATGTAGGCACGCAGATTGTCTTCGTCCCAGATCAGGTCAGCCCGCTTCATCGCGTTCGAGTATCGAAAATCCTCGATCGCTGCGGATTTGCGACCTACCACGCCCTTGAGGCTCGGACCGAGTGCGTCCGAGCGCTCGCTGTGGCAGGCAGCGCAGCTCTCGAACAGAGCCTGGCCGTGGTCGCTGTCCGCGGCCGCAAGCGAGCC
>DASXIG010000647.1:0-3402 GCA_036498105.1 Xanthobacteraceae bacterium
GCGACGCCGAAGTTCACGAAATCCGCCAGGCTGTCGAGCTCGGCGCCAAAGCGCGAGGTGCCTTTGAGCAGGCGCGCGATGCGGCCATCGATCCCGTCGAGCAGCGCCGCGAGCACGATCGCCGCCACCGCCCACTCGAGCTTTTCCTCAATCGCGAGGCGTATCGCGGTGAGGCCTGCACAGAGAGCCAGCAACGTAATGAGGTTCGGCAGCAGCGTGCGTACCGGGATCAGCCGGAAGCGACGCGGCTTGGCTGTGGGATGGGGAATTTCAAACGGCGAATACGGCATGGCGTAGATATAACGCCCCTATCGCGCACCCGCTAGCTACGCAATGTAGGGGGGGTTAGCTGCACAAATCGACTCAGTCGATTTGTGTAGCGTAACCCACCGTGTTCCGTGGCGAGGCGGTGGGTTACGCTGCAAATCGGCTGCAAGCCGATTTGCAGCTAACCCACCCTACGATGCAGTGTTAAGCGACGCGGAACGTGCGCTGCGGGTCACCCGCGCGCAAATCCGCGAGAATGGTTTCCCCGGCAATGGCGGTCTGGCTCTCGGCCACCAGGGGACGCACGCCATACGGAAGGTAGACATCGACCCGCGACCCGAACCGGATCATCCCGATGCGCTCGCCGGCGCGCACGGTCGCGCCTTCGCGCACAAAGCAGACAATCCGCCGTGCGACCAGACCGGCGATTTGCACCACCCCCACGCGCGCCTCGTTGGTCGCGATCACGAGCGAGTTTCGCTCGTTGCTCTCGCTTGCCTTGTCGAGATCCGCGCTGACGAATGCGCCGTGGTTATAAACGATGCGCTCGATCCTGCCGTCCAGAGGACTGCGGTTGACGTGGCAGTCGAACACGCTCATGAAAATGGAGATGCGGGGGAGCGCCCGCTCACCGAGCGCGAGCTCCTTCGGCGGCACGGCATTGGCCACCCTGCTGACCCGTCCATCGGCAGGAGCGACAATAATCCCTTCGCGGATGGGCGTGACCCGCTCCGGATCGCGAAAGAAATAGGCGCACCAGAGCGTAGCCAGGACCCCGAGCCATCCCAGCGGGGACCACAGCCAAAGCAGAACCAGGCTTGCAAGCGCGAAAGCCGCAATGAATGGCAGCCCCTCGCGGTGTATCGGCGCGAGCTGAGCACGGATGGAGGCGACCACAGACATCGTCACTCCGCGGCGTCGGCGCGCTCGATCGGCCGCTCCAGCATCACCTCTTCGAGGACCGGGGGCTCGCGGTTCGGGGCCGCCGGCTCGTCGTCCACCAGCGCAAGCTTCTCGCGCGCAGCCTCGGCTTCGCGTTGGCGATTCCACATGCTCGCATAGAGGCCGCCCTTGGCCAGCAGGAAGTGGTGGGAGCCGCGTTCGACAATCACCCCCTGGTCGAGGACAATGATCTCATCGGCGCCGACGATGGTGGAAAGCCGGTGCGCGATCACGAGCGTCGTTCGGTTGCGGGAGACGCGTTGAAGCGCGTCCTGAATTTCCTTCTCGGTGTGGCTGTCGAGCGCGGACGTTGCTTCATCAAGCAGGAGGATCGGCGGGCTTTTGAGAATGGTCCGCGCAATGGCGACGCGCTGCTTCTCGCCGCCGGAGAGCTTCAGTCCACGCTCGCCAACTTCGGTTTCGTAGCCCTTCGGCGACATGCGGATGAATGCATCGATCTGCGCGAGACGGGCTGCCTCCTCGACTTCGGAATCGCTCGCATCCCAGCGTCCGTATCGGATGTTGTAACGGATGGTGTCATTGAACAGCACGGTATCCTGCGGAACCATTCCAATGGCCGAACGCAGGGATTTCTGGGTCACGTCGCGGATATCCTGTCCATCGATGGAAATGCGGCCACCCGTGACATCGTAGAACCGAAACAGCAGGCGCGAGATGGTCGACTTGCCCGCGCCGGATTGTCCTACCACGGCGACCGTATGGCCGGCGGGAACTTCGAAGCTTAAGCCCTTGAGGATTTGCCGCTCGGGCTCGTAGGCGAATCTGACGTTCTCGAAACGAATCGTGCCACGCCTGATCTCGAGCGGCTTTGCGTCCGGCCTGTCCCTGATCTCAGGCTCGCGACCGAGGATCGTAAACATCATTTCGATGTCGATCACGGCTTGCTTGATCTCCCGATAGACCATGCCCATGAAGTTGAGCGGCTGGTAGAGCTGGATCATCATGGTGTTGATCATCACGAGATCTCCGACCGTATTGACGCCCTGCTGGATCCCGTAAGCGCACATCACCATGACCGCGGCGAGCCCCATGGTAAAGATCGTCGCCTGACCCGCGTTCAGCACGGCCAGCGAAACATAGGCTTTGACGCTGGCCTCCTCGTACCGTGCCATGGAGCGGTCATAACGCCGTGCCTCCCGTTCCTCGGCGACGAAATATTTCACCGTCTCATAGTTGAGCAGCGAATCAATGGCCTTGACGTTGGCGTCGGTGTCGCTGTCGTTCATTTGCCGGCGAATGCCCATGCGCCATTCCGTGGCGTAAAACGTGTACGTCATGTAACAGGCAACGGTCGCCAGGATGACCAGCACGTACCGCCAATCGAACTGATAGAGCAGGACTGCGATCACGAGCCCGAGCTCGAGAATCGTGGGTACCAGCTGCACGATGACCATGCGCACGATTGTCTCGATGGCGTTGCGCCCGCGCTCGAGAACGCGCGTCAAGCCTCCGGTCTTGCGTTCCAGGTGGAACCGCAGCGAAAGCTCGTGCATATGCTCGAAGGTGCGATAAGCGAGCCGCCGCACCGCGTTCATGGCCACCTTGGCGAAGATGCCGTCGCGGGTCTGGGTGAGCAGCGCCATCAGGATGCGCATGCCGCCGTAGCCGAGCGTCATCAGGATGGGCGCCGCGAGCAGCCACGCAATCCACGAAGACGGCGCTACGGGGGCGCTTCCAGGACCGGTGAGCGCGTCGGTTGCCCATTTGAAGGTGAAGGGAACTGCGATGGTCGCGAGCTTGGCGGCAAGCAGAAGCACCATCGAGAACGCAACCCGCAGCTTCAGATCGCGCCGGTTTTTGGGCCAGATATAGGGCCACAGCCCACGCATGATGGTGAAGAGCGAGCCGCCTTCGGCGGATACCTCGCGCTTCAAGGCCGCAGCTGATCGCAGATGAAAATCGGTCATGTCGTGGAAAGGCCCGCGGACCGGACGGGCCGCAGAGCACCGTCGGGCTCCTCACATATAGAGATTTCCGTCACCGACAAGCACCCTTCGGACAAGCATATCACTGCGCTTGACTGCCCGCTCGCGCGAGGTCACATGTCCCGATCATGAGCGGAATTCAATCTATTTGCGTCTACTGCGCTTCCGGTCCTGGCAACACTCCAGCTTTCATGGGCGCTGCCACAAGCTTCGGCCGGATTTTGGCCGAGAGCGATATCGGGCTGGT
>DASXIG010000648.1:0-5952 GCA_036498105.1 Xanthobacteraceae bacterium
TGGCGAGGTCGGAGACGCCGATCACCACGTCCGTGTTCATGACGTTGTGGATGAGCGGGATATGCTTGTCCCCGATCCCCTGGATGTTGTGCTCGCCGTAGCCGTTACACAGCATGGTCGGGCATTCGATTGCCTCGACCGCCGCGATCCTGGTGCCGTGCCGCTCTTTGAGATAATCGCCGGCGGCAATGGTCCCGGCCGAGCCGGTGGCGCAGACGAAGGCTGCGAGCCGGCGCTCGGGATCCCCGCCTTTGACGTGCGTGAATACGCGATCGAGCGCCGCGCCGGTGCAGAGGTAATGGATCAGATAATTCGCGAACTCGGAGAACTGATTGAGGATGATGTTTGACCGGTCACGGGCGAGCTCGGCGCACTTGTCATAGATTTCCTTGACGTTGCTCTCGGTGCCCGCGGTGCGGATGATGTCGGCGGGGTCGAAGACCCAGTCCCGCAGCCATTCGAAGCGCTCCCGGCTCATCCCCGCCGGCAGCACGGCTACGCCGCGGCATCCCAGGATTCGGGAGATGGCAACGCCGCCGCGACAATAGTTTCCGGTCGAGGGCCACACCGCCCGATCGGCGCTCGGATCGAACTGACCCGTAACCAGCCGCGGCACCAGGCACGCATATGCCGCGAGCACCTTGTGCGCGCCGATCATGGGAAAGCGCCGGCCGAGGAGCACGACGATCGGCGCCTTCACCCCAGTCAGCGCTTCGGGGAGCACCACGTGGCCCGGCACCGTCACGCGATCACGCCGGGCCGCGTCGTTGAACCAGTGCACCCGCCACAGGTTTCTCTCGTCGGGTGCATCGGGATCGACGGACTTGAGGCCGCCTGCGACCGCGGGGGAGATCAGCGCCGGATCGGCGAGCTCGCTCCAGCGCGGCAGCGCTACGCGTGCGGCGCGCAGCGCCTCGACGGCCGCGTGCCTGCGCCTGGCATCGACCAGTTCCGGCCGCATGAGCGAAACGGCCATCATCAGACGAAGGAGGAACCTGCGGAGGGGCGACGCATGCGTCGCCCACCTCGCCACGGGGTTGGACGCGGAAAGGGGGCGAGGCATGCCTCGCCCCTACGGAAGGCGTGCGGGTGTAGCGCTCTACACAGCGTCAACGCCGCACCAGTCGCAGATGCTGAGCGCCATGACCTTGATGGCAGTCATGTAGTCGTCGATGGAGACATACTCGTCGTCGGCGTGCATGACAGCCGTCGATCCCGGCCCGAAGATGACCGTAGGCGTATTGGCGTAACGGTTGAGGAAGCGCGTATCGGCGGCGCCCTGGCGGCCGCTGATCTCGGGATCGCGGCCGGTGATCTCCTTATAGTTCTTGCACACGGTGGCCACGATGGGATGATCCCGCGGGATCTCGGAGGCTTCCGCGTCGTAGCCGACGAAGCGCACCTTGGGGGGATGGAGCTTCATCCAGGGGTCTTCGGTGGCGGCGCGCGCGATCTGCTCTACCAGGCTCTGCTTGACCCCTTCGTGGTCCTCGCCCGGTACTGTGCCGATGCTGCCCTTGAGCAGACAATTGGCGGGGAATGCGCTGGGATAATTGCCGGCCGAGAAGCTCCCGATCATGCAGGGCAATGTATCGATCGGTTTGGGATAGAGGGGGTGCCTCACGGTGGCGACGCGCGTTGCCTCGAGGTCATTGACCGCCTTGACGATCTTGTTGCCCAGCTCGATCCCGCTGATGCCTTCGTATCGCTTCTGGATGCCGGCGGGCTTGCCGTGGATCTCGATCTCGAACCAGATCCGGCCGATGCAGGCAGGCTGCACCGCCAGACCGCTGGTTTCGCCCGAAATGCCGGCGTCGGCCTTGTAGCCGCGGATCACCGTGTCCAGGGTTCCGTGTCCGCTGACTTCTTCATCGACCACGATGTCGAGGAGCACATCGCCCTTCGGCTTGATGCCAGCGGCGAGGAGGCATTCCATCGCCATGATGTGGCTTGCCACTCCGCTCTTCATGTCCGCGGAGCCGCGCCCATAGATGCGCCCGTTCTTGATGGTCGCCGACCAGGGATCGTCGCTCCAGCCTTCTCCGCCCCCGACCGGAATGACGTCGGTATGCCCGTTCAGCAACAGCGAGCGTCCGCCGCCCGTGCCCTTCAACGTGGCGACGATGTTGGGGCGTCCTTCATAGCCCCTGGCCACGGGACGGTAGGCGGGATGCTTTTTCAGCTCTTCCCAATCCGTCTCCCACATGTCCACCGCAAGCCCGAGGCTTGCGAGATAATCGGCCAAGAACTTCTGGATCCTCGCTTCATCTCCAGTGACGCTCGGGATCGCTATCATCTTCTGAAGGAAGCCGATCGCCTGATCGCGACTCTCGTCGATCTTGTCCAGAACCTTGCGGCGGGCGGTTACACTCATTGTTCAACACCTCAAACAAACCCGACGTCATGGCCGGCCTTGTCCATGCGCATAAGCTAAAGGATGCCTCAACTCCGTCATGCGCGGGCTGACCCGCGCATCCATCTTCTTCGCAAGACTGAGTCTTGATGAAACGGATGGATTGCCGGGTCAAGCCCGGCAATGACGGGTCCGTATATGGCCAGCGCTGGAAAGACAACGTCACCCGCCGGAGGCAAATTCTATTCCGCCGCCGCGCACGGACCAGCCGGCAAAGCGATGCTCCAGCGCCGCGAAGATGGAATACATCCCTGCCCCCATGGTGCCTACGACCAGAAGCGCGGCAAACACCAGCGGCACGTTGAAATTTGAGCCGGCGATCAGCATCACATTGCCGATGCCGCTGTTGCCGGCGACGATCTCCGCAATCACCGTGCCGACGAAAGAGAGCGTGATGGCTATCTTCAGCGAAGCGAAGAAATAAGGAAGCGAGCGCGGCATCCCCACTTTCCTTACCATGTCGAGACGCGTTGCGCCGAGCGCCCGCAACACGTCCAGGAGCTCGGGCTCGATGGTGGCGAAGCCGGTCGCGACATTGACCACGACCGGGAAAAACGAAAGCATGAAGGCGGTAATGACGGCGGGCACGGCCCCCACGCCGAACCAGATCACCAGGATCGGCACCAGCGCCGCCTTGGGCACGCTGTTGAATGCGATCAGCACGGGGTAGAGCGCCACATAGGCAAGCCGGAACGAGCCGACGATGATGCCGAGCGCAAGCCCGAACAGAACAGCTAGGGCAAATCCGGCGAGCGTGGTGGCGAGCGTGGCAAGGCCGTTGATCGCGAGCGGGTAGCGGAACTGATAGAGCGCGACTACCGACTCGATCGGCGAGGGGAGCACGAAGCTCTCGATGCGAAACACCACGACCGCGAGCCACCACAGAAAGACCAGCAGCGCCGTGGTGACCCATGGCGCTGCGCGCTCGGTCGCCCGGTTCATGCGGAGCTATTTCAACATGCGGTCTTTTTCCGGCGGCAGGAAGTCCGGGTCAAAGACCTCGTGCCCAGCGGGCTCACGCGGAAGCGCGTAGCCTTGCGTAATCAAGGCAATGCCGCGCTTGAGCCGCGCGTCGTCGATCCCGCCAAATCCATGCGCGCGAACGTTGCTGGTAAGGATGCAGCAGGCCGAGGCGAGCTTCAGCCGGTCGCGCTCGATATCGGCGTTGAGCAGCGGCTCGTATTTGAGCGTCATCTCTATCGCCAGACCGGGATCCTGCGCGAGATCCCGCACTCCTTTGAGCGTCGCGCGGATGAAGCCCTTCACCGCGTCGGGCTTGTCCTTGAGGAAGGCGCGCGATGCGGCAACCCCGTTGCCGTAAAGATCGAGCCCGTAATCGCGGTAGAGGAACGAGGCCACCTCCGCCTCCTGCACGCCCTTGGCCTTGAGCTCGAGGGTGGCGTTGAAGATCTGGCCCGGGATGGCATCGACATCTTTCTTCGCCAGCAGAACCTCCCGCAGCTTCGGCTCGATGTACTGGATGTTGACTTTCCCGGAATCAAAGCCCGCGTGCTGCGCAAACAGCGGAAACAGCTTGAAGGTTGCATCGTTCGCCGCTGCTCCGAGCTTCTTGCCTTCGAGCTGCTTGGGCGCGGTGATGCCGCTTGACTTGAGAAAGATGATCGCCGCCGGCGCCTGCTCATAGCCCATCATCAGCACCGGAAATGCTTTGTCGGGGTTCTTCGAATCGAAATCGGTGACCACGCTGATGTCGGGATAGCCCATGTCGTAGACGCCGCTCGCGAGCTGGCGCACGAGCTCGGCCGATCCCTTGCCGCGCTCGATTGCAACATCGAGCCCCTCGGCCTTGTAGTAGCCTTTGTAGAGCGCGATGAAGAAAGGCGCGTGCACCGAGCCGGGGACCCAGTCGAGGGAGAAGCGGAGCTTGGTTTCGGCCTGCGCCGCGCTCACCGCTCCGGCTGTCATGCTCGCGGCCAGCACAAGCGCCGCGATGTTATTGCACGCCTTCTTCTTCATTCCATCCTCCTGCACCAAACACTGCCGTGCGATTTCTGTCCGTGTCATTCTGGGGCATCGGCGAGACGGCCATGCCGGCGCTCCGCTCGCGGCCCCGGAATGACGGAGAAAGATGTAGCCGCACCTAAAGTTGCACCCCTGCGCCCTGCAGCAGCGAGCGCGCCCGCGCGCGCTGCTCGTCCGAGATGGTCAGGCGCTGCGCGAAATCGCGTCCCGTGGGGCGCGTGGCATCGATGCCCATCTTGGTCAGCGTGAACGTCTCGGGATCCGACGTGGGATCGAGGATGGCGCCCTTGGCGCCGGGGATGAACACGATGTCCTTGTCCGCCCGCACGCGCGTGGCGATCGCCCACATCACGTCGTTGATGTTGAAGATGTCGACGTCATCGTCCACCACAACGACGTATTTGGTGTAAAGCTCGGTGCCGAGCGCTGCCATGATCGCCATCTGCGGCTCGCCCTCGGCGATCTTCTTCATGGCAATGAAGGCCATGAAAGCGCCGCAGGTGGTGTGCGGCACGTGCACGGCCTGCACATTGGGCAGGTTGCGGCGCAGCGCGTTGAGGATCTCGCCCTCGCGCGTGATGCACGATACCAGGATGTGGTCGCGCGACATGCCCGAGGTGACGCTGTGGAACATGCCATCGCGGCGCATGCGGATGCGGTGCGCGACAAAAACATTCTGCGTGCTGCGGTAGGAGGCATAGCCCGTGAACTCGCCGAACGGGCCTTCCGGCTCATGCACGCCGGCGAGGATCTCGCCTTCGATGATGATCTCGGCGCCGGCCGGGACTTCCAGATCGGCCGTGCCGCAGCGGGCAAGCCGATAGGGCTCGCCGAACAGCCCGCCGATGATCTCGAACTTTCGCACCTGCGGGGGATAGGCGTAGACCATCGAGCCCATGTAATGCAGCGGGTGCGTGCCGAGCGCGACGACGGCGGGAAGCGATTCCCCGCGCTGCTCGGCGCGGCGATGGTACTCATAGAGCCGCCGGCGCGAATGCAGCGAAACGCCGAGCCGGTTCTTCCCCTTCAGCATCAGGCGGTGAAAGCCTGTCGTGTCGACGCCGGTCACGGGATCGCGCGCGACGACCTGCCCGGCGGTGATGTAGGGCGCGGCGTCGACCGCAAACTGCAGCGGAATGGGCAGCCTGGTGAGATCGACGTCGTCGCCCTCGATCAGCACGTCCTCCCACGCGCCGCGCGCCACGGTTTCGCAGGGGATGTACTTTTGGCAGCGCTCGCGAAACGCGGTGGGCAGGTTGCCGGGCTCGACCCCGAGACAGGCGGCGAGCAGCTTGCGATTGCCCGCAACATTGGTGACGAGCGGCATGCCCTGGCCGCCCACATTCTCGAACACGATCACCGGGCTCTTGCCTGCCGCATCGAGCTCGAACGCGAGCGCGGTGGGCTCGAAGCGCAGGTCGACGGGAGCGCGCACGCGCAGCAATTCCTCGGGATATTCGGTCTCGACCAGCTGCAGGAAGCCGCGCAGGCTCTGGCGGTCGATGTCGATGTTTCGTTGCACCACCCGTTTCACCGCCCTTGCCTCACCAAGCGTT
>DASXIG010000649.1:0-1643 GCA_036498105.1 Xanthobacteraceae bacterium
GCGAGATATTGTTCGATTGCCGGGCCGAGGGGCCCCTTCATATCGGCCTCGGTCGGGGTCAGCATAAAGCTGCTCGATCCCAAGAGCTGCAATATCTCGACCATCCGCGGATAGGCCGTCATGAACAGGTTGCGCGGGCTCTCGACCATCAACAGGTCGGGGCACATCACACCCCACTCGTCAAGCTCGGCATCGGCTTCCGCGGCGCGCATGCAGGCTCGAGTCAGTTGGGTGTAGAGCATCAGTTCGCCGATGCGCTCCTCCACATTCGGCAGTTGCGAATTGCCGAGTGTCTGGGTCATCAGCAATGCCACGCCGAGCACGAACTCGGCCTTGGCGAGGTTCTTCACCGCCCCTTGATGCGCCGAATGGGCCGAGGAATGCGTGACATTGGCGGTGCGGTTGAGGAGGTCGACATCGCCCAAGAGGAAGACGCGCTCCCACGGCACCATCACGTCGTCGAAGAACACGACGCAATCCATCTCCTCGAAGCGCGAGCCGAGCGGGTGGTCGAAATGCGAGCGCCCGAGATCGAAGCTCTCGCGGCACAGGAATTTGACCCCCGGCGTGCCGCATGGGATCGCAAAGCTGACCGCAAACGGGCTGTGGGTTTCCGCGTGCCTTGCCATGCGCGGCGAGTACACCCCGATCTCATCGGCGAGCGGCCCCAACGTCGCGAGAATCCGCGCGCCGCGCACGACAATGCCGGCATCGGTCTCGCGCACAACCTGCAATGCCGTCCCTTCCTCGAGGTTGAAGACGCCGGAAACCGTGCGGCTGCGCTGCAAATTGATGAGCGAGTGGGTCAGGGTCAGGTCGTTTTCACGGATGTATTCGTAATAACGCCGCATGTTCTCAGCGAATTCGGGCCGCCCGTGCTGCCCCTGCGCGAAATAATCCGACGCGCCGGCCCAAGCGGCGTAGGTAACGTTCATGAAATCGGGAGAGCGGCCCATCATGCCGCAGGTCGTCCGCGCCCAGTTGAGCATCATCGCGCGGCGCGTTTCGAGGTCCTCGCGGGTGCGTGGAACGATGAACGACAGCCCGACGCGGTTACCGGTTGTCGGCGAGACATAGGTCATCTCGTCGCGCAATTTGGGATCGCACTGCATGTCATAGAGCGAGGCGATGGCGCGCGCGCCGCCTTGCAACCCGGGATGGTGCGTCGGGTCTTTGACCCGCTCGCCTTCGAGCCAGACCTCCCGTTCCTGCTCGCGCAACCCAGCGAGATATTGTCTTCCCGTCCGCGCCGGCATCACGCCTCCCGTCGACCGTATGGCTAGGCCGAAAGCCTACGCCAAGGCCGGGCGAAAGGCCAGCGTCACCCTCACCCGCCTCGCTACACTCGGCACCGTCTCCCGCAATGCAGGAGAGGGGCTATAACGCACTCAGCTCAAAGCCCCTCTCCCGCACCGTGTAAAGGCCGGGAACATGGTGGACGGGTGTTCGAGGACATGGTGGACATGTTGGCACGGACGCAGCTCGTCCCGGTAGTCCACAGGAGAGCCCCGCGATGCGACCGGTGCCAGTCTTACAAGTCTCCGTTGACTGGCGACCTGAGCTTGGCTCGGCCGGCGAGTACCTCGTCCGCTGCGAAGCGTGTGGGGCGGAAAAGCTGCCGACCCGCTCCCGACGGCGACGGC
>DASXIG010000650.1:0-7546 GCA_036498105.1 Xanthobacteraceae bacterium
CACCCGTCGTCCGGTCTGGCTCGGGATCGCGAGGGATGTGAACGGGCAAACCGTGCCAACCTAAAATGCAGCCCGGCTTGGCCGCTCATTTTCGAGCAACTTCTTTAGTCGCACCAGGTCATCGCGGTACAATTCGCGGAGTCCATCCGCGATCATGGGTCCCAGGAAGCTCAAAAAGCCGCCCGGATCGACGCGGCCACGAATAGTCACGCGCGTACTCGCGGCCGTGATGGATTCGAGGAGGTATCTCATCTCGATGGGGAATGGGCGATCAGCGCGCATCGCAAGATGCTCTGCAGGAGAGAGCGATACGATTTCATACGTAGCTTTCAGGGAGTGGCCAAAAAGCTCGGTGGCGACTCGGATGCGCGAACGTACAGCGAGCGGCGGCGGCGTTAACCATTCCAGCGATCTCAGATTGCCGAACCACTCACGGGCATTGTCAAGGTTGAAAGTATAGGCGCCGACGTCCTCGCGTGCACGCCTGATCTCAATGTGCGAGGAAACATCTATCACGCTGCCCTCATCATTGCACGCGAGGAGGGGCGAAAGCACGTACGCTGACTACGGCCATATTCCGTTCGATAGGCTCACCAGGCACGATCCGGGAGCCGGTGGTGCCATCTCTTTTTGCGGGCTTGCCGCAGCGTATCATAGATACGACATCAATGCTTGTGGAGACAATCGGCATTGCCGTCGATCAACTGCCAAGTCCGCGGAAGAAGCGCGGGAAACGCAATGAGGTCCAGCGGCGGAGCAGGACAGCGCACCCCGACCGCATCCGAACACCTCTCAAGCTCCAGAACGAGAGCGGGTTGAACAGGGGGAAGCAGGACGTTGGGAGTTCCCGGCTTCATCCGACCCTCCATCGAGGTCAGCGCTGATATCTTTACACCACCGCTTCACGAAACCATCCATCTCCCGACAGCAGCAAGGGAGCCCGCCAGTCGCTCCTGACCAGCCGGGCGCCATGGCCGGTCGAATCGATCTCAGCTGCTCGAGTGTAACACCCGGGTCTGATATCGGCATACTCGCGAGCTCGCAGTCTCGCAGTCTATTGACTCGCGGGTGCGCAGGGCACAGCCTCCTACGCTGTTTCGCCCGCACCTCCTTGAGGAGATCGACATGGATCCGAAAGCTTTGCGTGCCCAACGGGAAGGGGATCTCAAGGGAATGGTGGCCCTAGCCATGCTGGGTGCCGACGAAGACAAGCTCGTGAAGCACTTCGTTGATTCTCTAGAGGATATCGATTCCGCGTTTACATTCTTTGCGCAGCGTAAGGGCGGTACACTCCTGGGTCTGGAGCCTGGTCAGCGGTTGGGCCGCTGGGAGACTAACGTGCGCTTCAATGAGCGCATGGACCGCGATCCACAGCTCTACGCCGACATGGTCCGCCAGCCGCGCTACATGATGGCGGGATTTACGCAGGAAGCAACGGGGCTGCCGATTGTCAGCTTCCTCGCTCAGGTGAAAGAAGTACCTTTCGTGGAAGAAGATGAGGGCGTGCATTTCCTCCTGCTGCCGGCGTGCCACCGCGGCTGCGGACCAGTGAAGTCAGAGGCAGCTGACGAATGCGTCATGTGCGGCCTGCCGCGGCCCATCGCGACCAGCAATTCCAAACCCGTCCAGGGACTGACAACCACACTCGACCGCATTCATGCGCTCGATGATTACCTGGTGCGTTCGCTGGATACGAGCCGCGCTGCCCGCGACCTCGTGATGCAGGACCCGACGCAAGCCTTCGCACAGGCGTCGCAGACTCTCTTCGGCGCGAGCCCGGAAGAGCTATTCGGCATCCATACGACGCGCATTGTTCAGGATACCGAGAGCATACTTTATAGCATCCGCTTGGCGGACCACACGACGAAGCGGGTTGTCGGGGCTCCTCGTGTCAAGACGGCAGCGGCATAGAGGGATCGAGCCAACTTTTTGGTCGCGACGCGGTCATTGGTTGGGCTGCGTCACAAGCTCTCTGCTGTCTTCCGGAGCGCCGGCAAAAGCGGCTTTGCCGAGTCCAGCGGGGGGAACCATAACCCCAGTCGTGGCAACCCATCGCCCGTCAACCCGCACGGCCGGGGTTTTATGAATTCGACGTTTTATGACGCAGGACGGTTAACCTGGTAGCCTTTGCGCTTTCGAACGAAACTGAGGCTCATCCCAGGTGACGTGCATGTATGTCAGGATGCGGTCGGCAAGTGCAGTGGGCAGCCAGGCGGCAAATCGCACCCCCAGAGCCAGCGGCCAGGGGAACAGCATCTCGCGACGGCCGCGGGCGAGGCCGCGCGCAATGTGTAGCGCAGCCCGGTCCGCAGTCCAGAGGAAGGGTCCCCGGATTCCGGCGCTTTGCAACATCGCCGTATCAACGAAGCCCGGGTAAACAGTCGTGATGCGAACGCCATGCGGCGCCAGCAGCCTGCGAAGTGCATCCCCATATATCCCGGCTGCCGCCTTGGAGGCGGAATATGCGGGAATTACGGGAAGACCCACGAAGGCTGACAGCGAGCTTACAATCGCGATTTGGCCAGTGTGACGACCGACCATCCGCGGGAGCAGGGGCGTCACAGTGTTGATCATGCCCAGCGTATTCACCGAGATGATCTGGCGCGCAGCATCTGTGTCGCCCGCATTCTCGACCAGAACCGGCGCACCGCCGATCCCTGCGTTGGCGATTACCAAATCGACCGGTACGACTGAGTCACACGCGAGCAGCCAACGTTCCATCCCCACGGCATCTGTGATATCGCCAGCATGGGCTTCGACATCGCAGCCACAGTTGCGGCAGGCCGCAGCCACAGCTTCGAGCCGACCGCGGTCGCGAGCGAGAAGCGATAACCGGGCACCGGGGACGGCATAGACCTTTGCCAGGGCAGCCCCTATCCCGGAGTTCGCACCCGTGATGACAACATGCTTGGGCATTTCACGTGAACATCCGCTTAAGGCCCGTTGAGCTGCTGGGTTTTCAGCGGAACGGAATCAGTTGGCCGCGAGCAGCTCGCGCAGAACGTCCTCGGCACGGTCCACCACGAGACTCATATGGCCGACATTCGGGACAATGTGCAGGTTAGGATTCCGCAGCTTGGACGCCACGAATTTTGCACCTGCGGGAAACACCATATAGCCGAATTCCCCATGCCAGATGTTCACTTGCATGGTGATGTCCGACAGGGAAAAGCCCCAGTCCGTCAGTTCAAGGGCAATCGAGTCGACTGGACCTCTCACACCGTTGCGGGACCCCTCGACAATCATATTGCGAAAGTGCTCCCTAACCTCCGGGCGCTTCAGGATTTCAATGTCATTTGCGGTGTGACCTTTCACCTTCTGGATTGCAGCGACCGGATCTTTCCGGATCTGCCACACAATGTACCTGTAAATCGCTCTGGCCGCGAACGGAACGGTCTTCGCCAGCCGCGCCTGGATGAGCTCCTCAGCCATGAGGAACTGGCTGGCGTCAAGCTTCTCGCCGTTGACAACGAGCGGAGGTACGCCGCTGACCATGGCGCAACCCTTCAGCCGCTCCGGGATGAACCGTGCACAGGCAAGCGCGTACGGCGAGCCCGACGAGATGCCTGCGACGACAAACCGCTTGAGCCCGAGCGCATTCGCGAACTCGATCACGTCGGCCGGCCAGTCGACAATGCGAAAGCCTTTCACATAGGTCGATATGCCAAACCCG
This sequence comes from Xanthobacteraceae bacterium, assembly GCA_036498105.1. Lineage (GTDB taxonomy): Bacteria > Pseudomonadota > Alphaproteobacteria > Rhizobiales > Xanthobacteraceae > VAZQ01. The sequence continues at coordinate 3,674 of DASXIG010000650.1, forward strand.
GGCCGATCAATGCCTAGCACGCGGGCACCGAGCTTCTTCCCGGCCTCATCATAGTTCCTGGCCTCGAGCCGGCTTGACGGGCAGCCGTGGAACTCGAGGAACGGCTCGCCCTTCGGGTCACCATACTCAGCAAAGCCCAGCGTGCGGCCATCCTTCAGGATCAGGCGCTGTTCGGTGGGGTTTTCTGCCACTTTCTCCAACTCGATTTAATGGGTAATCAGCTTCTTCCCAGCGGAGCGCCACGTCACCCATATTGGAGTATACGGCCTCTTTCAGCAAGCCTGTGCAGCGCGTAAAGATTGAGCTGTGAGCACCAGCCACTGGATCGTCTGAGCATTTCAAATCATATCCGATTGCTGACAGCTGGAGTAAGAACCAGGCGAAGGCTGCGTCTTTCGGCACGCCCGATCTCCTGTTGTATGCCGCCGGAAAATGCGGCTAGACTACTTTATCGCGAGCGCAATTGGGCAAAACGCGCGCGCTTCCGCAGAGGCCCCGGGCCTTTATCGCAGGGTATTGGGGAGTTGCGCATCATGCGGTGTCGCTGCTGTCGGTGCCGCATGGTTTTGAGAGTGGGTGATCCTTGAATCGCGGTCTGTTCGAAACTCGCACCATGACCATGTGGCTTGTGTTACGGCTGGCGGTGATGCTCGGCCTCACAACGCTGCTCGGTACGGCGCATTCGCAGCCGCGCGCGGCACGGGTGGCGCTAGTCATCGGGAATGCGGCTTATCCCGATCCCAGCACGCCACTCTCCACCACGACCGCGGACGCCCGCTCCATCACCGAGGAACTGCGGCGCAACGAATTTGACGTCGATCTCAAGGAGAACCTCCGCAAGGATGACATGCAGCGCGTTCTCGACGCGTTCCTGGGCAAAATCCGTACCGGCTCCACAGCTCTCTTCTACTTCAGCGGGTATGGAATCCAAACGGCCAAGCAGACCTTTCTGCTTCCGATCAACGCGCAGGTGTGGAACGAAGCCGATCTGCGGCGGGAGGGCGTAAGTCTCGATAAGACCGTCGCAGACATGAATGGCAAGGGCGCGAAAGTAAAAATTGTGATCGTCGACGCCGCCCGTCGAAACCCCTACGAGCGTCGCTTCCGTCCCTCGCCCGCTGGACTTGCTGTGCTCGACGCGCTTGAAGGAACCTTGGCCATCTATTCCACCGCTCCCGGCAAGCTGATCAATAATGAAGGAAGCGGCACTAACAGCGTCTTTGTTACTGAGCTGATGAAGGAGCTGCGCGTCCCCAATCTCACCGCCGAAGCTGTGTTCAATCGCGTGCGCGTCGGCGTATCCCGCGCAACCAACAACGAGCAAGCGCCTTGGGTGTCTTCCTCCCTGGTCGAAGAGTTTTCCTTCGGGTCCTCTCGATCGCCATCCACAACCCTTTCCCCGAGGCCGCCGCCGCCCTCGCCCGCTCCCATGCCGCCCCCCGCACCTGTGCGTCCACCGTCCACCGCCTCCAATCCCCCGCCGAGCCCTGCGCCCGCGCCGAGCCTCGCGCCCGTCCCGACCCCGAGCGAGAACCTCCGCAGTGTCGCAAAAGCAGGAGACGTTTTTCGCGACTGCTCCGGATGCCCCGAAATGGTGGTTGTGCCCGCCGGCTCGTTCGACATGGGTTCGAGCACAGACTACGAAGGTCCCGTGCACAGGGTCACGATGCCAAAGCCGTTCGCTATTGGCCGCTATGAAGTCACTTTCGATGAATGGGATCGTTGCGTCCAGGAGAGGGGCTGCAATGCGCAGTCTGAGGACCGTAAATGGGGACGCGGCCGACGACCCGTCATCAATGTCAGCTGGGTCGATGCCAAGGCATTTGCAGCCTGGCTTTCTCAGAAGACTGGCCATACCTACCGGCTTCCAACCGAAGCGGAGTGGGAGTACGCCGCACGCGCCGGAGTCAACGCTCCTTTCTGGTGGGGGCGTGAGGCCGGCTCGCGTCAGGCGAACTGCCGCGAATGCGGAACCGGAGCTGGCCAGCAGACGGCCGAGGTGGGCTCATATCCGCCAAATCCGTTCGGCGTGTACGACACGGCGGGGAACGCCGCGGAGTGGGTGGAAGACTGCTGGAACGACGATTACCGCGGTGCGCCGACCAATGGCTCGGCGTGGACTGCCGGACAATGTGGGCTTCGCGTGCTGCGTGGTGGCTCCTACGACAGCCCCGCCAAGGGTGTGCGTTCTACGGCTCGTTTCCGTTATGATACCGACGTGCGCTACTCGGACAACGGCTTTCGGGTGATACGCGAGCTGCCGTAAGGGCCTCAAGCCCTGGCTGTTCTGGTTCTTTCAGGACGCAAGATGCTCGATCGCCGACGCCGGGGTGATGAGCTCGCGGCTGTTGTCCGAGCGCTTCTTCAGCTCGACCTTGCCTTCGGCAAGACTCCGCGGACCCACCAGGATCTGCCAGGGAATTCCAATCAGGTCGGCGGTGGCGAATTTCGCGCCTGGACGCTGATCGAGATCGTGGTACAGCACTTCGATGCCTCTCTTGGTCAGCGCGCCGTAGAGCTCCTGACAGGCCGCATCGGTCTCGGCACCGCCCTGCTTGAGGTTGAGAATGGCTACTTTGAATGGCGCAACGCTCTCCGGCCATATGATTCCCGCATCGTCGTGTGACGCCTCGATAATGGCAGCCACCAGCCGGCTTGGCCCGATCCCGTAGGAGCCCATGTGCACGGGGCGCTCGGCGCCATCCGGCCCCGTCACCATGGCCTTCATCGGCTCGGAATATTTGGTGCCGAAATAGAAGATGTGGCCCACCTCGATCCCGCGTGCCGAGACCTGCTTGTCCGGTGAAAGCTTCGCGAAAGCGCCGGCATCATGCTTTTCAGAGGTCGTCGCATAGAGCGACGTCCATTGATCGAAAATTTTCTGCAGACTCTCAACATCAGCAAAATCGACGCCCTCCGGTGGCACGTCAAAATCCAGATAGTCACGATGGCAGTAGACCTCGCTCTCTCCGGTTGAAGCGAGAATAATGAACTCGTGCGAGAGATTGCCGCCGATCGGTCCGCTTTCAGCGACCATGGGAATGGACTTCAACCCAAGTCGCGCGAAAGTGCGCAGATAGGCGACGAACATCTTGTTGTAGGCGTGCCTGGCCCCCTCAAGATCAATATCGAACGAATAGGCATCCTTCATAAGGAATTCGCGCCCGCGCATGAGCCCGAACCGGGGGCGCACCTCGTCGCGGAATTTCCACTGGATGTGATAGAGATTGAGCGGCAGATCCTTGTACGAGCGCACATAGGCGCGAAAAACCTCGGTGATCATTTCCTCGTTGGTAGGCCCGTATAGCATGTCGCGTTCATGCCGGTCCTGAACGCGCAGCATCTCCTTGCCGTAGTCGTCATAGCGTCCGCTCTCGCGCCAAAGTTCCGCCGGCTGAAGCGTTGGCATTAGCAGCTCGATCGCGCCGGCGCGGTCCTGCTCCTCCCGCACGATGCGGCAGACATTGCGTAAAACCCGCAATCCGAGCGGAAGGAAGGCATAGATGCCCGCAGCCTCCTGCCGGATCATGCCGGCCCGCAGCATCAGCCGGTGGGAGACGATTTCTGCCTCTTTTGGGGTTTCGCGCAGGATTGGCAGGAAATATCGAGACAGCCGCATGTAGGTTCCTGCGAAATTGGGGAAATCCAGGGAGGGCTTGCCCGCAGGCAAGCCTGCAAAGAAGCATATTTTATCAGTCCGGACCAGATGTCCGGCGGCGGCACGTCAATACTCAACTGTCAGAAGGTCTCCGGTCGCCCATGCGGTCGCCCTGCAGACATCGTCATAGGCGCGAGCCGCGGCCGTCAATCTCGAAATGCAATCAGGCGGAGCGGACGGAGAGGGACGACACATCCGTTCTGGCGTACCACGCT
>DASXIG010000651.1:0-2314 GCA_036498105.1 Xanthobacteraceae bacterium
GGTTCAGGCTGCGCGTGCGGCCGCCATGACGGCCGGACCGCGCATGCCGCCGGCGCAGTTGCCCGCGCAACAGGAGATAGCCAGGAGGAGCGCTACAAGCACGCCGCCGTCTCAGCAATCATGTGTGCTGTGTTTCCCAAAAATGCCGCGCGTCGGGCCTTCATCAAATCGGTCGGGGCCGCCACCGCATTGACGGCGCTCGGCCAGTTCTTCCCGCTCGAGGCCGCGACCGAGTTGCTGGCGGAAGGCCGCGGGCCGATCGAGAAGAAGGATTTGAAGGTCGGCTTTATTCCGATCACGTGCGCGACGCCCATCATCATGGCTCATCCAATGGGCTTTTACACAAAGCACGGGCTGAATGTGGAAGTCGTGAAGACCGCGGGCTGGGCGGTGGTGCGCGACAAGACACTCAACAAGGAATATGACGCCGCCCACATGCTGGCTCCCATGCCGATAGCAATCTCGCTCGGCCTGGGATCGCAACCGATCCCGTTCACCGTGCCGGCGATCGAAAATATCAATGGCCAGGGGATTACTCTTGCCAACAAGCACAAGGACAGGCGCGATCCGAAATCATGGAAGGGGTTCAAGTTTGCGATCCCCTTCGACTATTCCATGCATAATTACCTCTTGCGCTACTATCTCGCCGAACACGGCCTCGATCCCGACAGCGATGTGCAGCTGCGCGTGGTTCCACCGCCGGAAATGGTGGCCAATCTTCGTGCCGACAACATCGACGGATTCCTGGCGCCCGACAGCATCTGTCAGCGTGCCATCTATGACGGCGCAGGCTTCCTGCACATTCTCTCGAAGGAGATCTGGGACGGGCATCCCTGTTGCAGCTTCTCAGCGAGCCGCGAGTTCATCGCGGCAGCGCCAAACAGCTATGCCGCCCTCGTCCGCGCGATCATTGACGCAACGGCTTTCGCGTCGAAGACGGAGAACCGCAAGCAGATCGCGGCCGCGATTGCGCCGCCGAACTATCTCAACCAGCCGGAGATCGTGCTGGAGCAATCGCTCACCGGCACCTATGCCGACGGGCTGGGGAACGTGAAGAGGGACCCCAATCGCGTTAATTTCGATCCCTTCCCCTGGCATTCCTTTGCAGTGTGGATGCTGACGCAAATGAAGCGTTGGGGGCAGATCAAAGGGGACGTGGACTATCGCTCGGTGGCCGAGCAGGTGTTCCTGGCAACCGACACCGCCAAGCTGATGCGGGACATGAACCTCGCGCCGCCGTCCACTTCGTACAAGTCGTTTTCCATCATGGGCAAGACATTCGATCCGGCCAAGCCCGAGGAGTACGTGAAGAGCTTCAGCATCAGGCACAGCTAGCAAGGGGTTACAGCGCGGTCACGCGAGCCGATAAAGCTCTAGCGCGCATTGGATCGTCGCGCCGACTTCGCGGCTCGGAATGCCGGTCCCGGATTTCCGCTCCACTGACGCTGCGCATCAATTCGGGGTACAATCCCGTATCGCCGTAAGTGCCGCCTTGATTGCGCCTTGCAGGCGTTGTGTATTGCGTCCCTTGCTGGAATATGGTCGCGCATTCCTGCCCGATTCGCGATCAGTCTTGGGGGCGCCTCTGGCTCAATGACGGACCGCGACTGGATCGTGGCGGACGGACGGCACGCACGCAAGCTGCTGTTTGCGCTTGCGGGCACGCTGATGGTGCTGGGGTCGGACGCTCGCCCTCGGGCAGAAGAGCCGTTGCGCTCCCCCGGTCCGCCGGGCATGACGCGTACGCAATCCATGGAACCCGGGCCTCCCGCGTTATCTTCAACGCGAAGCGAGGAAGAAAACGGTGCCATACCATGGCTGGCTTTGCCGCCAGCTTCTCCACCGAACTATACCTATTGGCCCTCCTTCGGCTCTGATGTCAGTGAATCCCTCCGCTCCGGGAATATTTTCGATCCCAATTATGCGTCACCGGCGACCGGGCCGGCCGCTCCCCCCGACCAGCTCAGAATGGGCAACAGCTATCTCGGAATTCAAACCAAGAAGAATTTGCAGGTATTCGAATCGCTGGGACGGCGCGATTGCGACGACGACGATGACTGCGCGGAGTATTCGGGACTGCCGAGATCGGAGCATCCGAAGAGCCCGGTGAAAAGTTTCAAACGCCCCTTTATCGGACTATCCATCACGAGACCGCTTGAATGATCGAGAGCATACGGCAGATGCCGGCCATCTCGCATCTGCGCTTTGCCGTTTACCGCCTGGATACTCGCTGCCAGCATGCTCGCAAGCGCCGGTAGCGGGGGTCCGATATAGCCGAGCTGGCGACACGGGTTTGGCGCACAGACGCCGGACG
>DASXIG010000652.1:0-2925 GCA_036498105.1 Xanthobacteraceae bacterium
GTTCGAGCTCGACCGGTTGCGGCAGACGAGCAAACACGTCAGATGACAGTGGCGGGACCGGATAGGGATGAGGATTAATCCCGGTCGAGAGATCGACGAAGGGTTCTGGAGCGCCGGGAAATTGCCGGCGCGCCTGCGCGAGGTCGCCGCCGTGCTGGAGCGAAGCTGAGCGCATCTTTGGGATCATGGCCATCACGCTCGCGCTCCTCGCACTGCTGATCGAGGCCATGCTCGGTTATCCCGATTGGCTGGTGCGCACAATCGGACATCCCGTGATCTGGATGGGCCGGTTGATCGGCGTCCTGGATCACGCCTTCAACCAGGAGAGCATGGGCGACAGCCGGCGGCGGGTCGCAGGCGCAATCGCGCTTGTGTTGTTCGTCGCGATCGTAGCAATCATCGCTTATACCTTCGAGCGCGGGTTGCTCTCGTTTCCGTACGGCACAATCATCACCGCGCTCGCCGCGAGCACGCTGTTTGCCCAGCGCAGCCTCTACGATCATGTCGAGGACGTCGCGGCAGCGCTTGAAAAATCGGGCGTTCCGGCGGCGCGGCAGGCGGTGTCGCACATCGTTGGTCGCGACCCCGACTCGCTCGATGAAGCCGGCATTGCGCGTGCCGCCATCGAGAGCCTGGCCGAGAATTTCTCGGATGGGATCGTGGCTCCGGCGTTCTGGCTGGCGGGGGCCGGGCTTGCCGGCGGGGCCGCTTACAAGGCGATCAATACCGCCGACAGCATGATCGGCCATCGCACGCCTCGTTATGCGGCGTTCGGCTGGGCGGCCGCCCGTCTCGATGACATGGTCAATCTGCCGGCATCCCGGCTTGCGGCACTCCTGATCGTGGCCGCTGCCGCGCTGACACCCCGGGCATCTGCGGCGCAGGCATGGCGCGCGGTGTTGCGCGATGCCCACCGCCATCGCTCGCCCAATGCGGGCTACCCCGAGGCGGCCGTGGCGGGCGCGCTTGGGCTTGCGCTCGCAGGCCCACGCACCTACGGCGGCGTCGAAGTCGCGGATGGCTTCATGGGCGATGGCCGCCGCGATGCGACGGCAGCCGACATCCGTGCCGCCCTCACTCTATATACACGCGCTGATGCGATCCTGATCGCAGCGGTCGGTGCGTTGGCCCTCATAGTTGAAGCGAAGTAGGGCGGGTTAGCTGTGAACTCGGCCGCTTGCAGCCGAGCTTGCAGCGTAACCCACCGCGCGATGGTGGGTTACGCAGTCGATCTCGGCAAGCCGAGATCGACCGCTAACCCACCCTACAAAGTCATCCTACCGCGCGAGGCTGAGGATCCGATCGAGATCGACGTGGGCTGCAACATGCGCGGCCAAACGGTCGAGCGTGTCCTCGATCAACGCATCGAATGCGACGGCCGGCGCGCCCGCATCGAGCCGCGCCAGCCACGTGGCGCGCTGGCGGTCATCTGCGAACAGGCCATGGATATAGGTGCCGGATACGCGTCCATCGGCGGAGACCGCGCCCTCCGGCGAGCCATCGGCGCGACGTGCAAACGGCCGGGTACAATCCGGCCCCTGCGTCAGGCCCACATGCATCTCGTAACCCGCAAACGGCACGCTTCCGCTGGTCGTGCCGCAGATCGGTTCGAGCGCTTTTTCCCCCGTCAGCGTGGTCTCGACGTCGAGCAGCCCGAGCCCCTCGCTGCGTCCGGGCGGACCTTCAATTCCGCCCGGATCGTCGATGCTGCGTCCCAGCATCTGATAGCCGCCGCACAGGCCCAGCACGCTGCCCCCGCGGCGGATATGCGCGGCGATGTCGATGTGAAACCCGGCGCGCCGCAGCGCGGCGAGGTCCGCAACGGTGGCTTTTGATCCCGGCAGGATAACGAGCTTGGCGTCGCCGGGCAGCGCCGCCCCGGGCTGCACGCGGACCACTTCGACGGACGGTTCGGCGTCGAGCGGGTCGAGGTCGTCGAAGTTTGCGATATGCGGCAGGATCGGGACCGCGATACGGCCGCAGGCCTGCGGTTTTTCGGACGCTGCCTTTTCGAGCGCAAGCGCATCCTCCGCCGGCAGCAGGCGCGCGCCTTCAAAGTAGGGAATGAGCCCGAGCGCTTCCCAGCCGGTGAGGCGCGCAATCGTCTCCATCCCGCTGGCGAACAGCTTTGCATCGCCGCGGAACTTGTTCACCAGGAAGCCGCGGATCAGCGCGGCATCCTCGGGCGCGATCACCGCCTTGGTGCCGACGAGGCTCGCGATCACGCCACCCCGCTCGATGTCGCCAATCAACACGACCGGCACATCTGCGGCGCGCGCAAAGCCCATATTGGCGATGTCGTTTGCTCGGAGATTTATCTCCGACGCGCTGCCTGCGCCCTCCACCAGCACGAGGTCGGCTTCGCTGCGCAGGCGGGCAAAGCTGTCGATGACGTGCGGCAGCAGGTCCCGCTTCATGTCCTGATACTCGGCAGCTTTGGCCGTGCCGCGCACGCGGCCTTGCACCACGACTTGCGCGCCGGTCTCGCTTTGCGGTTTCAGCAGCACCGGGTTCATGTCGATCCTCGGGGCAACCCGGGCAGCCCGCGCTTGCAGTGCCTGGGCGCGGCCGATCTCGCCGCCGTCGACCGTCACTGCCGCGTTGTTGGACATGTTCTGCGGCTTGAACGGCCGCACCTTGAATCCGCGGTTCGTGAATGCGCGTGCGAGACCGGCAACGATCAGCGACTTGCCCACGTCGGACGCGCAGCCCTGGAACATGAGCGCGCGGGCAACCAAATCAGAACTCGATTCCGGGCTGCGCCTTCACCCCGGCGGCAAAATGGTGCTTCAGCAAGGTCATCTCGGTGACGAGATCGGCCGCGGCGATCAGCTCCGGCTTGGCGTTGCGGCCGGTGACGGCCACATGCAGATCGGGCCGCCGCACGCTCAGCGCGGCGATGACCGCGGACAGCTCGAGGTAGCC
>DASXIG010000653.1:0-2131 GCA_036498105.1 Xanthobacteraceae bacterium
GCGAGCGTGACCACGCGCGTCCGCCTCGCCGACAGCCAGACCGTGACCGCGATTGCGGAGCTCAGCGACGGCTCGTTCTGGAGCGACAGCGTGCAGGTGATCGTCACGCTGCCCGCCTGCGTGGAGCAGCTCTGATGGCCCGCACCCTCGTCAATGTGCCGGCCAAAGCCAAGCGCGGCGACATCATCGAGATCAAGACGCTGATCCAGCACGAGATGGAGACCGGGTTCCGCGTGGACAGCATGGGCAAGGTATTTCCGCGCGACATCATTACGGATTTCGTCTGCAGATATAACGGGGAGGAGATCTTCCGTGCCGGGCTGTTTCCGGCCATTGCCGCCAACCCATTCTTCAGCTTCTTTACCACGGCGACCGAGAGCGGCAGCATCACGTTCGAATGGAGCGGAGACAACGGGTTCTCGGCCACGGCCTCGCGCAATATCACGGTCGAATGACCCCGTTCTTCCTCGCGGTTCTGCTTGCGACCGTATTTGGCGCGCAGGCCGCCGGCGGCGAAATTCCGCTCTCCGAGCGCAAATCCGGCTACGACTTCATGGGCAGCGAGACCCGCTCCATGCAGGATGACGACACCATCAACCCCGCAATGCTATGGGTGCTCGACGGCGAGGCGCTCTGGAGCCGTCGAGCGGGAGCGGCCGGCAAATCCTGCGCGGACTGCCACGGCGATGCACGCACCAGCATGAAGGGAGTGGCGGCGCGCTACCCGGCATTCGAGCCTAGACTGTCCCGTCCGGTCGATCTCGATGAGCGCATCAACATCTGCCGCACGGAGCGGCAGAAGGCGACGCCACTGCCGTTCGAGAGCAAGGACCTCCTCTCGCTCTCGGCGTATGTCGGGATGCAGTCGCGCGGCATGCCGATCGAAAGCAGGGCCGACGAGCGCGTCGCGCCGTTCCTGCAAACGGGCCGCGACATGTTCAACCGGCGCCAAGGCCAGCTCAATCTCTCCTGCGCGCAGTGCCACGACGACCATTGGGGCGGCAAGCTCGCGGGCGCTCCGATCCCGCAGGCGCATCCCACCGGCTATCCGCTTTACCGGCTTGAATGGCAGACGCTCGGATCGTTGCAGCGGCGGCTGCGCAATTGTCTGGTCGGGATGCGCGCGATTGCGTATCCCCCCGGTGCGCCGGAATATGTCGAGCTCGAGCTCTATCTGATGTGGCGCGCCCGCGGCATGACCGTCGAGACCCCCGCCGTCCGGCCGTAACCCGCAAAGTAGGGTGGGCAAAGGCGCGCCCCTCCACTTTCTCGGTTTTTCTACTGCCTCGCGCGCCGTGCCCACGCGTGTTGCTGCCACGCACGTCACGCCAGCACGCGTGGGCACGGCGCGCAAGAGCGCGCCTTTGCCCACCCTACAAGACGCGACGGCATTCCGCAGGGAAAAGTGGCTGCCGTAAAGTGGCCGCCATTCTCGGTTCATCAGAGATCAACGCAGGGGAGGGGGGGTGGCATGCGCAAGCACGGCGTCATCACATTCTTTATTGAGGCCTGCCTTATTCAGGCTTGCATTGTTGCGGCCTGCTCGGTCGCCTTCGGTGCCGCGCAGGATGCCGTCGAGCGCGGGCGCTATCTGGTCGAGGGGGTTCTCACCTGCGGCAACTGCCACTCGCCGCGCGGTCCCGGCGGCGTGGTCGATGCTACAAAACTCTATTCCGGCGGGCCGCAGACCTGGGACGAGCCGACCTTCACGGTGAAGGGCTCGAACATCACGCCCGATGCTGAAACCGGCATCGGCCGCTGGAGCCCGGAGGACATCAAGCGCGCGATCCAGCAAGGCGTCCGCCCGATCGGCTCGCATATCGCGCCGATCATGCCCTCTAAGTTCTACAAGGTTTTCACCGCCGGCGATCTCGACGCGGTGGTCGCCTATCTGCGCTCCGTCCCGCCGGTGCACAACCAGGTGGCGCCCCCGGTCTACAAGGCGGCGCTGCCGGCGGAAGTAGTTCCGGCTGGCGACAAGCCGCCGTCCGAAGCCGATCTGCGCGACCCGGTCGAGCGCGGCCGTTACCTCGCGACCATCGGCCACTGCATGGAGTGCCACACGCCCGGCACCCCAGAGCACCACGACTTTGCCGACAGTCTCGGCAAAGGCGGACAGAAATTCCCCGGC
>DASXIG010000654.1:0-4136 GCA_036498105.1 Xanthobacteraceae bacterium
ATCTCGCCCCGTTCTCAGCCCAGGAATTTGCCAAGGCCATTGCAGGGATTGCATGAGCTCGAACAGGCGTACGCTCCACCCGACCCTCAAGCTGGCGCTCGACATCGGGCCGCTGCTGCTGTTCTTTGTTGCAAATTCCCGCCCCGCTTTGTTCCTTCCCGTGATCGGCCCGTTGCTGCCGGATGCCGCGGCATCAGGCGAGCGCACCGGCATTTTCGTGGCGACGGCCGTATTCATGTTTGCTGTCGTGATCGCGCTTGCGGTCTCGTATGCGCTCACGCGGCACCTGCCGCTCATGCCGCTCATCACTGCCGTGATCGTGCTCGTCTTCGGGTCGCTGACGCTCTTCCTTCACGACGAGCTTTTCATCAAGGTGAAACCGACCATCATCTATGTCCTGTTCGGGGGGGTGCTGCTCGGCGGCCTTGCTTTCGGCAAGCCGCTCCTCGGCGCCGTGTTCGATTCGGTTTTTCATCTCAGCGAGGAAGGATGGCGCAAGCTCACCTGGCGCTGGGCGCTCTTCTTCCTCGGGCTTGCCGTGCTCAACGAGATCGTCTGGCGCACCCAGACGACGGATGTCTGGGTGAGCTTCAAGGTATTCGGCGTGTTGCCGCTTACCTTCCTGTTCGCCGCCCTGCAGTTCCCGCTGATGTCGCGATATGCCGTGCCCGAGCCGAAGGCGGAGGAAGCAGTGCAGGGCGATAGAGAGCTTCCGTAGGGGCGAGGCAATTGCCTCGCCCTATATCCGCAGACGCGCATGCCGAAAGAGGGCGAGGCGGTGCCTCGCCCCTACGAGGAGGGGGCGGGCGCCGCCACTGCCTTTTCGATCTCCGGCTTGAGCACGGTTTCCAGGTTCTCGGGGGTGATCGGGCCGATCAGTTTGTAGACGATGCGGCTGTCGCGGCCCACCAGAAAGCTCTCGGGCACGCCGTAGACACCCCATTCGATGGCCGCGCGACCATTGGCGTCGACGCCGTTGGCAACGAAAGGATTGCCGTAGCGGCCGAGAAACCGCCGCGCGTTCTCCGGCTGATCCTTGTAATTGATCCCGGCGACCCGGATGCGCCGGTCCGCCGCGAGCGCGGTGAGCAGCGGTGCCTCGTCGCGGCAGGGCACGCACCACGACGCCCAGACGTTGAGCAGCGTGACTTGGCCGGCAAACCCAGCGCTGTCGAGGCCGGGCATCTCCGTGCCGTCGCGCGTAAGGCCGGGCAGCGCCGGCAGATTCGTCGACGGTGCCATACGGCCGATGAGCACGGACGGAATGCGGGATGGGTCGCCCGCACCCAGCCGCAGCATGAACAGCGCCGCCAACCCGGCAAAGGCTGCAAGCGGGAGGAGCAGAATCATCCGGCTGCGCAGGCGTGCGCGCTTCTCCTCGACAGCGGGCTTCGCGGTGGCGGTCATGGCTTGTCCTCGGGGTTGCCCTCGGGCTTGTCCCGGGGTTTTTCCTGGGGCTTGCGCCCGGAGCGCCGGCTGAGGCCCTGCGCCTCGACGTCTGCCATCGCGCGCACGAGACGGCGGCGATCGAGCATGATCCAGATAACCAATGCCGCAACGATCACGGCAGCAGCGGCATAGGCGGTTACGATGAAAACCGCATATGGACCGAAATCCATGCTCACGCTCTTGCTGCGGCGTCCGCCTTCATCAGCAGCATGGTGCGCAGGCGGCGGCGCAGGATCTCGTTGCGCATGGCGGCAAGGTGCAGGGTCAGAAACAACAGCGTGAACGCTGTGAGCATGCCGATCAGCGGAACGAGAATGCTCGGGTGAATTGCGGACCCGCCGATCCTGAACACCGAAGCTCCTTGATGCAGCGTGTTCCACCACTCGACCGAAAACTTGATGATGGGAATGTTGATCGCGCCCACCAGCGTGAAAACCGCCGCGGCGCGCGCGGCAAGCGTCGGATCGTCGATGGTGTGCCAGAGTGCGATCACGCCGAGATAGAGCAGGAAGAGAACGAGCACGGAGGTGAGCCGGGCATCCCATACCCAATACGTGCCCCACATCGGGCGGCCCCAGAGCGATCCGGTGAGGAGACACATGAGGGTGAAAGCGGCCCCGATCGGCGCCGCCGCCTTGGCGGCAACGTCGGCGAGGGGATGGCGCCAGACCAGGGTGCCGAGCGCGGCCGCGCTCATCACCCCCCAGGCGGCAATCCCGAGCCATGCCGCCGGTACGTGAATGAACATGATCTTCACCGTCGCACCCTGCTGATAATCGTCGGGTGCGAAATAGGTCTGTACCCCGCCGACCGCGAAAGCCAAGATCGTGGCAACGATCAGCCACGGCAGCACGCGAGCGGTGACTGCCGAGAAACGTGATGGATTGGCGAGATCGATCAAGCTCATGGGCCACGCATAGGGTTCGCCTCAGGCTCAGTCCAGACCTTGGCGCAGAGCGATCGCCGCGGCAACGGGACCCACCACAAGGCTCATCAGCGAGAGAGCGCAAAGAATCAGGAATGCGCCGCCGAACGGAACCGTTCCGGCGGTCGCAGCGTTCGAGGCGGCCACGCCGAAAATGAGCACGGGAATGTTCAGGGGCAATATCAGGACCGCGAGCAGCACGCCGCCGCGGCGCAACGCGACGGTGAGCGCGGCACCGATCAGGCCGATGAAGGTAAGCGCAGGCGTTCCTGCGAGCAGCGTCAACGACACTGCCCAGCTCGCCCCGAGGTCGACGTTGAGGAGCAGTCCGAGCAGCGGAGCCGCAACGACGAGCGGCACGGCCGTCGTCAGCCAATGCGCCAGCGCCTTGATTGCGACCGCAAGCTCCAGCGGTGTGGAACCGGTCAGGAGAAGGTCGAGCGAGCCATCCTCGTAGTCGCTTGCGAGCAGCCGGTCGAGCCCGAGCAGCGTTGCGAGCAACGCGCCGAGCCACAGCACGGCGGGGCCGATGCGGGACAGCAATGGAAGGTCGGGCCCGATGGCGAACGGCACCAGCGTCACGACGATGAGGAAGAACAGCACGCCGACAAGCGCGCCGCCGCCGACCCGCACCGCGAGCCGGATGTCCCTGACGAGCAGCGCGGATAATGGCCTCACGCCGGGTACTCTTGCGCAATCGTGCCCATGTAGCCGCCGATTACGCCCGGGCCGCCGCCCAGCTTCAATTCTTTTGCCGGCTGCGGCTGAGACCCGTGGATCGCCGCCAGGATCAGTCCTCCCCGCGCAACATGGGCCTCCATGAGCTCCGCAAGCGCCCTCTGGCCCGCAGCGTCGAGGGAGGACGCCGGCTCGTCCAAGAGCCAGATGGGCCGTTCCACGGCAATGAGGCGGGCCAGCGAAAGCCGTCGGCGCTGCCCGGCGGAGAGGTAGCGAGCCGGAACATGCGCGAGCGAGCCCAGACCCACGCGCGCGAGGGGTGCGGCGATCTCCCCATTGCCGCCGAGGAAGGCGCTCCAGAAAGCGAGGTTCTCCTGGACCGAGAGCGACGGCTTCAGGGCATCCTGGTGGCCGACATAGTGGGCCTGCTCTCCGATGCTCAGCTCGGGGTCGCCGCCTTGAAGGGAAAGCCGGCCCTGGCAGGGGCGTACCAGCCCCGCCACCAGCCGGAGAAGGGATGACTTGCCGGCCCCGTTCGGCCCCGTGACGGCGAGCATTTCGCCGCTGCTCACGAGAAAGTGCAGATCGCAAAAGACTTCCCGCCCTCCCCGGTTACACGCCAGCCCTTCGGCCGCGATCTGCATCACGGGCGCGGCCTCCATACCTGCCCCATTGGGCATGGCAATCGCATATAGAGGCAGGGCAGAGCATGTGGCCCCTGGGTCCCGGGTCTTCGCTCGCGCGGGCAAGCCCGCGCTCACTCGCCCGGGACACGCGGCTTGTGGAAAGCTGGGCATAACGTCGCGTTCGGATGCCGCTTTGCGCGCGGTTTGCCCGCGTTGCATGCGCGCATGCCCACGCCGCCGGTACACCGCCTGCAATACCCCGCTATGATTCGCGTGCGCTCCGATTCGCGCTGCCGCGGAATTGCCCTATGCGCTCCAAATCAACGCTCGATCGTCAACCACTGCGCTGTGCCCCGCTTCAGGCGGGGCATCCAGTAATCCCGGCGCTGCAGGTTGACACAAAGCCGAGCCGCATCCGAGCTTGCGAGCTTACTGGATCGTCCGCATGCGCGGACGAT
>DASXIG010000655.1:0-2459 GCA_036498105.1 Xanthobacteraceae bacterium
CGGAAGGCATCGCTGCCGACGGCACCTATGCGAGCCCGCACCGCACGTACAGCTACGGGGCGCATGCGGCGCACGTCGCGGTCGATCCCCGTACCGGCCAGGTGGAGATCATCGATTACGTGGCGGTCGAGGATGTCGGCCGCATCATCAATCCGCACACGCTGCACGGCCAATGCCTGGGCGCCATCGTGCAGGGGCTGGGAGGCGCCCTGATGGAGCATCTCGTCTATGACGCCGACGGGCAGCTGCTCACCGGCACGCTCGCCGATTACCTGATGCCGACCGCGAGCGATTTTCCGCGTATCCAGGCGGTGGCCCTGGAGGAAAGGCCCGCGCCCCACAACCCGCTCGGCGCCAAGGGGGCCGGCGAGGGCGGCATCATCCCGGTCGGCGGCGTCATCGCCAATGCGGTGGCCGCCGCGCTGGCCTCGCTCGGCATCCAGCCCCGCGAGCTGCCGCTCACGCCCCCGCGGGTGTGGGAGATGATCAGGGATGCCGGGAGCTAACCTGTAGGATGGGTTGAGCTCATAAGGGCGTTTACGGAAGGCGCCAAGCTAAGCTGGCGCGATCGGTCGGTGCAAGTCCGACCCAGGTAAGGCCCAGCAGGCCGCCTGGAAGCGAGTGTTGCGTGAGCCGACGGTAACGCCGACCACGAAGCGTACACAGCGGGTGCGTGGGGTGTGTGATTGAGCCACGAAATGCCCTTTTTGCGGGGGCGGAGACTGTCGTAAAGGTCGAACGCAACATGAGCAGTGCCGTCATGCGAGGCGCTGTCGCCCCGTCGGGGTCGAAGAGCACATCACGCGCACAAGGATCGCGTTGGAACTTGGGAGGTCCCGCGTCCGACCGCCAGCTGAATGCCGGCGGCCCGCATCGGGAAGGTGAGGAGCCGTAGCCGATGATGCACGGACGCGGGAAGTCGGACCCAGTCGTAGTAGCTGCGAAGCCGGCGAACAAGGCGGAGCAATCCGCTGCGGAGCTGGGGGAGCCAAGGGCTGGGACCGAGGGGAATGCGGGCCAGCAAAGCACGTGCCGGGCGCAGAGCCGGGTAAGCGTGTCACAGGCGCTGGAGCGCATACGGCAAGTTGCAAGGGAAAGGAAAGAGGAGAAGTTCACCGCGCTCTTCCACCATCTCACCATCGATCTGCTCGCAGAGGCGTTCGACGCACTTAAGGAGGACGCTGCTGCGGGCGTGGATGGGCAGACATGGCGGGGCTACGATGCGAACCTTGAGCACAATCTCGAGGACTTGCATGCACGGGTCCAACGAGGAGCTTACCGAGCACTGCCGTCACGGCGGGTTTACATACCCAAGGCCGACGGCCGGCAGCGCCCGCTCGCGATCGCCGCACTTGAGGACAAGATCGTCCAACGGGCGACGGCCGCGGTGCTGAACGCGATCTACGAGGAAGACTTCCTCGGGTTCTCGTATGGGTTCCGGCCCGGGCGCGGTGCGCATGATGCGCTTGATGCCCTTGTGGTCGGGATCCACAGCAGGAAGGTGAACTGGATAGTGGATGCCGACATCCGGTCGTTCTTCGATACGGTGGACCAGGAATGGCTCATCCGCTTTGTGGAGCATCGGATCGGCGACCCGCGCATCATCCGCCTGATCCGCAAATGGCTCAAGGTGGGCGTCCTGGAAGAGGGGGTCGTGACGGTGAGTGAGCAGGGGACGGGACAAGGCGCGGTTATCTCGCCGCTCCTGGCCAACATCTACCTGCACTACGGTCTCGATCTTTGGGCCGAGCGCTGGCGACGGCGCGAGGTCACGGGCGACATGATCATCGTGCGCTACGCCGACGACTTCATCGTCGGATTCGAGCATGAGGCAGAGGCCCGTCGCTTCTTGGAGGCAATGCGCGTGCGGTTAGGGAAGTTCTCGCTGTCGCTGCATCCGGACAAGACCCGCCTGATCGAGTTTGGCCGCTTTGCGGCGGCCAACCGCGAACGGCGCGGACTTGGCAAACCGGAGACCTTCAACTTCCTGGGCTTCACCTTCATTTGCGGCAAATCCCGGCGCGGCAAGTTCCTGATCAAACGGAAGACCCGGCGGGATCGCTTGCGGGTGAAGCTTAAGGCAGTCAAGGCGCAGCTACGGCGGCGCATGCATCAGCCGATCCCGGAAATCGGGAAATGGCTGCAGCGTGTCGTCGTGGGCTACTTCAACTATCACGCAGTGCCAACGAATAGTCGCGCTCTGATGGCCTTCCGGGATGAGGTGCTCCGCCTCTGGCACCACGCGCTGCGGCGCCGCAGCCAGCGCGGCCACCTCACTTGGAAGGGGATGAAGAAGCTTGCCGACGAATGGCTCCCCCAGCCGCGTATCCTGCATCCCTGGCCCAACCAGCGATTCGCCGTTAGACACCCGAGGTGGGAGCCGTATGCGGGAAAGCTGCACGTACGGATCTGTGCGGGGGGCGCGAGGTAACTCGCGTCCCTACCGCGACCCCGTCTTC
>DASXIG010000656.1:0-1925 GCA_036498105.1 Xanthobacteraceae bacterium
ACTACGGCGGTACCGGCCTCGGGCTCACCATCAGCAAACATTTCTGCACCATGCTGGGCGGCTCGATCGACGTTGCCAGCGAACCCGGCAAGGGCTCTGATTTCACCATCACGCTGCCGGATGCTGAGTCCGAAGCGGCGCAGCAGCCGTCCGCGATACCCAAAATGGTGCCGCGCGGGCTCCCGCCCGGCGAGGAGCTCACGGTTCTGGTCGTCGATGACGATGAATCCGTCCACCACCTGCTCGAGAATACGCTGGAGAGGGAAGGCTATCGCCTGCTGCATGCCTATGACGGCGAGCAGGCGATTGAGCTTGCCCGCTCGGCCGCGCCGGACGTGATCACACTCGACGTCATGATGCCGCGCGTCGATGGCTGGAGCGTCCTCGGCCAGCTCAAGTCGGCGCCGGACACCGCGCGCATTCCGGTGATCATGATCTCGATTCTGGACGAGCGGACGCTGGGTTACTCCCTGGGCGCGTCGGAATTCATGACCAAGCCTGTCGATCGCTCCCGCCTGCTCGCATTGGTACAGCAATTCGCCGGCAGGCCCGGCTCCGATGTCGTGCTGATCGTCGATGATCAGCAGGACGTGCGCGATATCGTGAAGACGACGATCACCGGCGTCGGCCTCAAGGCGGCGGAAGCGGCCAACGGACAAGCGGCGCTGGATTGGCTTGCGGCGCATCCACATCCGGCGCTGATCCTGCTCGACCTGATGATGCCGGTGATGGACGGCTTCGAGTTTCTGGAGCGCTGCCAGGCGGAAGGCATTCTCGAGCACGTGCCGGTCGTCGTGCTCACGGCGCGCGAGCTCTCCGAAAGCGAACGGGCATTCCTGGCCGAACGGACCATGCTGATCCTGACCAAGGGCGCACAGCCCATCGCGAGCCTCGGCGCTGCCCTCTCGGCGCTGGCGCGGCGTGAAAAAGAAGCCGCCGAATAAGCGCGCAATCCGCCGAACACGGAGTACCAATGGCTAAAATTCTGCTGGTCGAAGACAATGAGATGAATCGGGACATGCTGTCGCGCCGGCTGGTGCGCAACGGCTTTGAGGTCGTCATCGCTGTGGATGGTCGCAAGGGCGTGGAGATGGCTACGAGCGAGAAGCCGGATCTCATTCTCATGGACATGAGTCTCCCGGTGATGGACGGCTGGGATGCGACCAGGCACGTCAAAGCCGACCCGAGCACGAAGTCGATCCCGGTCATCGCGTTGACGGCGCATGCCATGGCGGAGGATCGCGACAAGGCGATCGCGGCAGGATGCGATGATTTCGATACCAAGCCGGTGGAACTGCCGCGTCTGCTCGGGAAAATCGAAGCGCTGCTTGGGAAGAGCGCGGCCTAATTGAGTGACATGGCCGACCAGGATGTCACCGACGACGCGCGCTTCCAACGTGCGCTGCTCGCGCACCTGCGCCAGGAATTCACCGCGCCGGCGGCGGCCATTCTCGGCTACGTTGAGATCCTGATCGAGGACGCGACGCGGCTTGAGCTCGACGAATTTCTTCCCGACCTCAGCCGCATCCAGCACGCCGGCACTGCCCTGCAGAACTTGCTGCAGGCCGTGTTTGCGCAGACCGGTGAGGTGATCGATCCGCGCAAGCTGCGCCACGATCTGCGCACGCCGATGAATGCCATCAAGGGCTACGGCGAGATGCTGATCGAGGATGCCGGCGGCGCCGGACGCGAAACGTTCGTCGCCGATCTGTCGCGGCTGCTTGCCGCGGTTGAAGGCGTGCTCGCGCGCATCGACGCGCTGGTTGATTTCACCGGCCAGCCGGCGGATCCCGCCATCGCGGCAAGGCCGATCGATCAGGCCGAGGTAAGCGGGACTCTGCGGGTGATCCGGGCTGCCGCGCTGGAGCACGAGCGTTCTGCTGAGCGCGGCCGTATTCTTGTTGTTGACGATAACGCGGCCAATC
>DASXIG010000657.1:0-4950 GCA_036498105.1 Xanthobacteraceae bacterium
CTGCGCGGCCGCGCGTACTGGTCATCACGTTGCGCCGGCTCGGCGATGTGCTGCTCACGACGCCTCTCATCCGCAGCATCCGCCGGGGTTTTCCAGAAGGAACGCTGGATGTGCTCGTATTCCGCGGCTGCGAGGGCATGCTCAGCGGCAATCCCGACGTCGACAGGGTGATAACGACGGCGCAGCGGACGTCTTTTCGCGAGACGGTTTCCCTGGCCGCACGGCTGTTTCGCCGATATGACCTCGTTGTGTCCACGCAGGCGGGCGACCGGCCGACGCTGTTTGCTTTGCTTGCGGGACGTTTCAGGGTCGGGCTCGTCCCGCGGGCGGGCGAGACCGGCGCCTGGAAACGGTATGCGCACCACATTGCGATCACCGCGGAACCCGATGTCCATCGGGTTACGCAACTGATGGCCATAGCCGGTGCTCTTGGGCTTGACCCCCGTGGCGAGCTTGTCTGTCCGCAAGGCACTGATTCTCTCGGAGTGGCTCCTCCGCGGCCCTATGCGGTCCTGCACGCAAGCCCGCTCTACCGATACAAAAGATGGACCGATGCCGGCTGGCGCGCCCTCGCCCGAGGGTTGGCCGAACGCGGTTTGACCATCATCGCTACCGAAGGACCAGACCCAGCCGAGAAGAGCTACCTTGATCATCTCTGGGCCGCATCCGAAACGCCGGTCAGCCGGGTCCGATTGAGTTGGACCGGGCTTGCGGTCCTGCTCAAGGGAGCGGCCGTGTATGTCGGACCGGATACCTCGACCACCCATCTTGCGGCCGCCGCGGGCTGCCCGACTATCGCCCTCTATGGCCCTACAAGTCCGCGGCTGATCGGGCCCTGGCCGATAGGTGGACTCGCGCAGCCCTGGAATCACGCCGGCAGAGTGCAAAACCGCGGCAATGTGTGGGTCGTGCAGAATCCATTACCATGTCTGCCCTGCGAGAAGCTCGGCTGCGAAGGACATCTCGAGAGCTTCAGCCAGTGCATGGATGAGCTTCCGGCAGCACAGGTGCTCGCCGTCGCCGACCGCGCGCTGCACAAGCCGGATTGCACGTACGGGATTGGAGGGTCTAGAGCGAGATGACTTTCTTCGAATCGTCATCTCGTTCTATGTCTTTGGTTGCGCATGCCCTTTTTCGCAAAAGTGGTTTCCGCTTTTGTGGGACATGCTCTAACGGCCGGCCTTCTTCTGTTGCTTGAAGCTTGCAAGGTCGAAGGGCTGGTACGCCTGCTGCTTGCAGCGATCCATCACCACTCCCGTGCGCTGATCGACGATCTTGTCGCCCTGAATGAAGAGCGCGTATTCCTGCGGAACCTCGTTGGCGTGTATTTTCAGGCAGGCGAGCCAAGCAGGTCCACGCAGGTGATTCACCGGCCGCACCGCCGAGACCTCGAGAGTTCCAAGTCCGCCCGGATCCGGGAATACGGTTGCGATGTTGTCCGCAATGATTTGCTGATAGTTCGGTTCCGGAAGATCCCCCGGTATACTGGGCGCGGGCAGGCTTTCAATGAGGTGGCCCGCGCCGCAGCCAGCCAAAACCAGGCTCAGGGCCAAAGCAAAAAAACGCACGACTCGTGGAACCCTTGCACGAAAATTCACGCTTTTTCGATCTCCGCAGCACCTGTCTTGCGCCAGTCTGCGTGTATTCTCAAGACGAGCAATCCTCGATTGAGGAGCCGCGACAAAGGTGGCGCACGCCCCGAAACCTCGGTATTTTGACCGCCGGGACCGCATCCGGCCGGGCACATGAGGGGCAATGACCTCCCTTTCCAGCTTCACCCCGCGACTGTGGCTTATTCTGGCCCATGACCTCGTGGTCACCGCGGCGGCGGTGCTCGCGAGCTTCTTCATCCGCTTCGAGGAATATGGGCTGGTCGAGCGCTGGCGCCTTCTCCTTCTGGTCCTGCCCCCCTTCGTTCTATTCGCCGGCTTGGTCTACGCCTTCTTCGATATCTACAAGGCCAAGTGGCGTTTCACCTCCCTGCCCGAGCTCTACAATCTCGTGCGCGCGAGCACGGTCCTGGCGGTGAGCTTGCTGGCGCTCGACTACGTCCTGGTCGCGCCGAACATCTACGGCACTTTCTTTTTCGGCAAGGTCACCATCCTGCTCTACTGGCTGCTGCAGATTTCTTTTCTCAGCGGCCCGCGCGTCGCCTACCGCTATTTCCGCTATACCCGCACGCTCCGCCACGCAAAGGCGAGCGAGGCCGTACCCACCCTGGTGCTCGGCCGTGCTGCGGATGCCGACGTGCTGCTGCGCGCGATCGAGAGCGGCGCGGTGACGAAGGTCCGCCCCGTCGGCATTCTCTCGCCATCCCTTGCCGATCGTAACCAGTCGATCCGCGGCGTGTCGGTGCTGGGGGATATGGACGATCTCGAGCACATTGTCGCCGACCTCGCGGACCGGGACATCAAGGTGACCCGGCTCGTACTTACTCCCACGGCATTGGAGCCCGAGTCCAAGCCCGAAAACGTCCTGATGCGCGCGCGACGCCTGGGGCTTGCGACCAGCCGGCTGCCCTCGCTGCACGAAGGCGGCGAAGCGCTGCGCCTTGCGCCGGTCCAGGTCGAGGACTTGCTGCTGCGTCCCGGCGTGAAGATCGACTACGGCCGGCTCGAGAATTTCGTGCGCGGTCAGGCGATTCTGGTAACCGGCGGCGGCGGGTCAATCGGCGCCGAGATCTGCGACCGCATTGTGACGTTCGGCGCCACGCGGGTGCTTGTGGTCGAGAATTCAGAGCCCGCGCTGCACGCCGTCCTCGAAATGCTAGCCACGAAAGAGAGCAACGCCCAGATCGAGGGCCGCCTTGCCGACGTGCGCGATCGCGAGCGCATCTTCCGGCTGACGGCGGATTTCCGGCCCGACATCGTTTTCCATGCGGCCGCGCTGAAGCATGTGCCGTTGCTCGAGCGCGACTGGGGTGAAGCAGTGAAGACCAACGTGTTCGGCTCGGTCAACGTGGCCGATGCCGCCGTCGCCTCCGGCGCGAAGGCCATGGTGGTGATCTCGACCGACAAGGCGATCGAGCCGGTTTCCGTGCTCGGCGCGTCCAAGCGCCTCGCCGAGATGTACTGCCAGGCGCTCGACAGCGACTTTGCGCGGCGGCACGACGCCGCCAGGCGTGCGATGCGCTTGATCGCGGTGCGTTTCGGCAACGTGCTCGCCTCCAACGGTTCGGTCGTGCCCAAGTTCAAGGCGCAGATCGAAGCCGGTGGTCCGCTTACCGTGACGCATCCCGACATGGTGCGCTACTTCATGACGATCCGAGAGGCCTGTGATCTCGTCGTCACCGCGGCCAGCCATGCGCTCGCGCCGGGGCAGAGATGGGTTGCTGTCTACGTGCTCAATATGGGCCAACCCGTGAAGATCGTCGATCTTGCCGAGCGGATGATCCGGCTCTCCGGCCTTGAGCCTGGGCGCGACATCGACATCACGTTCACCGGCATTCGGCCGGGCGAACGCCTGCAGGAGATCTTGTTTGCGCGCGAGGAGCCGAGCGTGCCCATCGGCATCGAAGGAATCGTTGCGGCCAAGCCGGTGAGTCCCCCGCTCGAGGCCATGCGGGGATGGCTCGCCGCGCTCGATCAGGGCCTGGCGCGCGAGGATCGCTCGGTGATCTACGGCGTCCTGCGCGATGCAGTGCCGGACTTCGGCGGACAGGCGGCGTGATCAGATTCAAGGTGCGGAGCTGATGGGAGCGCTGCGCTTCATCCTCGCGATGTCGGTCGCCTACGGCCATGCCGGCGACTTTCTCGGCTTTCCCCTCATTCCGGGCGACACCGCGGTGCAGTGCTTCTATGCCGTTTCGGGCTTCTACATGGCGCTTGTTCTGAACGAGAAATATCGCGCGGAATCGTCGAGCTACTATCTGTTCATCTCCAATCGGTTTGCCCGCCTCTTTCCGGCTTATGCCGCCGTGCTTTGCATCACGCTCGTCGTTGGGGCGCTGGCCTCGCCGGAGCTTCCGTTCATCAGCCGGTGGCATTCGCTGACTGCGCTCGATTGGTGGAGCGCGACCTTCCTGATCGGCTCGCAGATTCTGATGTGGGGGCAGGACCTCTATTTCTACCTGACGCTGAAGGCGGGTGCGCTGGTGTTCTGGCCCGACTTTCACACCGCCCCTGAGCCCATCGTCCCGCTGCTCGTGATCCCGCAGGGCTGGACGCTCGGGCTGGAGTTCTCGTTTTATCTGATTGCACCATTCCTCGTCCGCCGCTCGTCCGTCCTGATCGTCACCGTCCTTGCGGCTAGCGTTGTGCTGCGGCTCTTCCTGCAGCTTGCCGGGTACGCTGGCGATCCGTGGTCCTACCGGTTCTTCCCCTCGGAGCTGGCGGTGTTTCTCCTGGGCGCGCTCGGCTACCGCGTGTATGCCGCAGCCCGGATGGAGCGCAGCGACATCCGGGAACGACCACCCCGGATTGCGCACGCGCAATCCGGGGTACTGCATTCGGGTCCGGTTCAGATGTTCTTCCTCGCTGTGGTCTGCGTCGGGGCGGCGCTCTTGATCAACCGATGGAATGGATTGACCCGCGTCGCGTCCGTGACATTCTTTATGCTGGCGGTTCTTGCAATTCCCTTCCTCTTCCGCGCGAGCAGGAATTGGGGCTTCGATCGGCTGCTCGGCGAGCTGTCCTACCCGATCTACATCTGCCATATCCTTGTGATCTGGTGCCTCGACCGCATGCTGGTATGGGGCCCGAGTTACGTGCGCGGCTTCACCATTCTGGCCGCGGTCATTGCACTGTCCAGCGCATTGTATTGGCTGATTGATCGACCCATCGATGCGTGGCGCCAGCGCCGTTTCGATCGCGAGCGAGTGCCGCTCTCGACGCGAGTGCCGGCCCCCCAACCGGGGCTGTAGCGCTGCTCGCACCAAATCGCTCGCGTAATCCGCCGCCTGTCGGCGGGTTACGCAAGCCAAGTCGGCCGGCCCGACTTGCTTGCTAACCC
>DASXIG010000658.1:0-1542 GCA_036498105.1 Xanthobacteraceae bacterium
CTGTTCTTGGCGACGATCACATCGATACGATGCCGATCCAGGAGTGCGCGTTCGTCCGGTTCAGGAAATGGACCGCGCGCTGTGATGTAGCTGGCGTGCGGCACCGGAAGCGGCGGATCGACGGGATCCACGCTGCGGACGAGATAGTGGTGCTGCGGCGCGCCGACGAATGGTCCGAGTTCCTTGCGTCCGAGAGCGATAAAAACCCTGCGCGGCTCGTTTCCGAGGGCCCGCACCGCACCGGCCGTGTCGGGCACATCGATCCAACGATCGCCTTCAGTACGAATCCAGGGCGGCCGCCGCAGCGCCAGCAGAGCTACCCGCGCCTGCCGGGCTGCGTGTGCTGCGTTTGCCGAGATAACGGCGGCATAGGGATGCGTTGCATCGATCAGCGCATCGATGTGCTCCGTCATGAGGTACTGAGAAAGCCCCTCCGCACCCCCGAAGCCGCCGGTCCGCACCGGCACGGATTGCGACGCAGGCGATGCGGTGCGGCCCGCAAGCGAGAGGGTGACAGCCAGGTCCGCCCGCCCGCTGAGCCTGGCCGCGAGCAGCCGTGCTTCCGATGTGCCGCCGAGTATGAGGACTCGCCGCATGGCCAAAGCTGACGTGGTGCTCGCTCCACTATCTGATCTGATCGCGGGCGACAGTGCCGCATCCATTCCTTGGCTGTCCATTGTCGGTATTGGTGAGGACGGAGCTGACGGCCTGAGCGCCGCGGCCAGACAGATTGTGCAAGGGGCGGAGATCGTTTTTGGCGGCAAACGCCACCTCGCCCTTGCGGCGCCGCTCATTCGTGGCACAGCGCGGCCTTGGCCCGCGAGGTTCGACGGCGCGATGCAGGAGGTGCTGGCCCAGCGCGGACGCGCGGTGTGCGTCCTCGCCTCCGGCGATCCCTATGTGTACGGCATCGGCTCCGTGCTGGCGCGCCACGTACATCCCTCCGAAATACAGGCGCTGCCGGCGCCTTCCGCGTTCAGTCTGGCTGCGGCCAGACTCGGCTGGGCCTTGCCGGAGACTGCGCAGCTCTCTCTCCATGCCCGTGCGCTTGACCTCGTGCGTCCGCATCTGCATCCCGGTACGCGCGTGCTCGCGCTGACTTCGGACGGCAAAGCGCCCGCTGCGCTCGCCCGGCTTCTGCGCGATGTGGGATTTGGACCCTCCCGCGTCACCGTGCTCGAGGCGCTCGGCGGACCGCGTGAACGCGTACGAAGCACGAGCGCCGCGCTTTTCGATCTGGATCCCGTGGACGATCTCAACGTGGTGGCGATCGAGGTCACGGCACAACCGGGGGCGGCGCGCGTGATCGCGCGCGCCGCCGGGCTGAGCGATGCGTTGTTCGAGCACGACGGGCAGATTACCAAGCGCGAGGTGCGGGCGATCACGCTGTCTTCTCTTGCCCCTCGGCGCGGCGAGCTGCTGTGGGACATCGGTGCGGGTGCGGGCTCGGTCGCGATTGAATGGATGCTCGCCGATCCGTCGCTGCGCGCGATTGCAGTCGAGCAACGCGCGGAGCGCGCCGCGCGAATAAGGCGAAATGCC
>DASXIG010000659.1:0-9272 GCA_036498105.1 Xanthobacteraceae bacterium
GCGCGGCAGCGGATCCAGCATTGTCTTGCCGCCTCCGATGCGGGCATGCTGTCGCTCGAAATAGGCGCGGTACTCTTCGGCGAATGCGGTGGCCGCGGCGCGTACGGCGTGCTTGAACTCGGTCTCTCGGCCCTCTTGTGGTGACGGAACGATCAGCGGCCAAGGTTTGGTGAAGAGCACATGGTCGGGAGTGACCACGCCCGCACGCCCGTAGCGTGCAAGCTCGGCGCCGTTGATGAAGTTGAGAATGCTCGGGCTGGTACGGAATTCGAGGATCAGGCGGCGCCATGCGCCTTCGATCCGGCCATCCTCGAGACTGCAGGCACCCCGCAGGACAGGGGCGACCTTCTCGAGCGGAGCGATGGCCTGCGGCAATCGAGCAGCCGCGAACACCGCTTTGCGATTATTCTTCAGACGATCTTCGGCCCGGCTGACGAGCTCGATCATGCGCTCGTACGATTCCTCGGCGCTGTCTCCGAAGCTGAAAATACCATGCTTGAGGAGGATGAGGCCTTCGACGCGGGAATCGGCCTCATATACTTGGGTTGCCGCCCGGGCGAGCGAAAAACCAGGCATCACATATGGCACCACGCCCGCGCGGCCACCGTAAACCTCGGAGCAGATCGCTTCCCCCTCCGGCTGGTCGGTGAGACTCAACACCGCGCCGGCGTGCGTGTGATCGATGTATTTGTGGGGCAGGAAAGCATGCAGCAGGGTCTCGACCGATGGAGTGAGTGCCATGGGGTCGAGCAGGCTTTCGCGTTGCAGGCGGATGAGCTCTTCGTCGCCGAGCTTTGCCCATCCGCGCAAGGCTCGCAGACGATCGAGCCGCAGGGCAGGGAACCCGGCGGGCTCGATGGTCGCCATATCGGAGCCGGAGCCTTTGACGCAGAGCGCCGCGACCTCGTCGCCATGGAGATCGCGCACGGTCGTCTTTACGGAAGTGTTGCCGCCGCCATGCAGCACCAGCTCGGGTTCGCACCCCAGAAGACGGGCGGTGTAGACTCGCAATGCGAGATCGCGGCCGATCCGTTGCCGGGCATGTAGAGCGATCGTCGCCTGCGCTTCGCTATCAACCCAGCGGCTCTTCACCGCGCGGCTCAATCCCTGCCGAGCAAGCGCTTGCTCCACCAGCCGGAGCGACGCGGGCGCTCAGCGGCGTTGCTCTCCTGCGGGCTCGACACCACCGGCTCCGACAAGACCTCGGACGTGTCGACCGCGGGCCGCGATCCTTCGCGCGCCTCTTCCGGTAATGAGGCAAACGCCGGCTCTCGCACGGTCGACCGGCCCCGTGGAGCTCCGGAAGAGCTCGCCGCCGATGAATGCGGATCTGCGACGGCCGAAGCGCTGCGGTCCGGACTGTCAATCGCAGGTTCTGGTTCGGCGCCTGGCGGCGCGGGCGGCTGCGGCTCATGGCCGACCACGGAGGCTTCCATATCGTCGTGCGGGAGATCGAGATCGGTTACCGCCCCAACCAGTTCAGGCTCGAGTTCGCCCGCCTCGGGCAACGCGGGCCCGTGGTCACGTTCACGGCGATTTCGGCGGCCACCCCGCCGTCCGCGCCGGCGCCGGCGTCGCTCGCTGTCGCCGTTCGCTTCGGCGGCGGATTCATCAGAAGTCGTGCCGTCGCGCGCATCGGCGCCGCTTTCCGTGAGCTCGGAGGGGCCGTCGTGTTGCTCGCCCGTGTCACCATGCTCGCCCGTTTCCCCGGCAGCGTGGATGCGCGGCGACACCTGCCGAGCGTCCGGTTCGCCAACGCGGCGGCCACGCCTGCGGCGGCGTTTTTTGCGACCCCCGGCGTGCTCTGAGGTGTCCGGCGATGTGGGTTCCAGATCCGCCGCCTGAGGTTGGTCCTCATCGTCGTCCAGCGGCTCGAAGCCATCGTCATCCAGTGCGACAACCGCGGCTTCTGTTGGCGCCTCGTCTGATGGTGCTTCGATCTCTTCGAACTCCTCCTGGGCTTCCTCGCTTCGCTCCGGCGCGACCGTGGCGGCCGGTGCTTGTGCAGCCAGCGCCCGCGCTTGCTCCAGGCTGTGGACCTGCTCGCCGCGTTCGATCAGGAATGAGACCTGCCCGGCCATCGTGGGATCGGCATTGACCACGATAGAAATGTGGAATCGCTCCTCGAGTCCACGCAGGTGAGCCCGCTTGAGATTGAGCAGGTAAAGCGCTGCATCCGAGCGGGTACGTACGATCACATTGTGGGTTGCGCCCTTGAGCAGCATCTCCTCGAGCGCGCGCAGGAGCTGCAAGGAAACCGATGCGACTGATCGCACATGCCCGGTGCCCCCGCAATTGGGACATTTCTCGGTCGAGCTCTCCAGCACGCTCGATCGAATGCGCTGACGCGACATCTCCAGCAGGCCGAAGTGCGAGATATGCCCCACCTGAATGCGCGCGCGGTCGTGTCGCAGGCATTCCTTCAGTCGGCGCTCAACCGCGCGATTGTTGCGCTTTTCATCCATGTCGATGAAGTCGATGACGATCAGCCCGGCGAGATCGCGCAGACGCAATTGCCTGGCAATCTCCTCGGCCGCCTCGAGATTGGTCTTGAGCGCGGTGTCTTCGATGTGATGCTCGCGCGTCGCGCGGCCGGAATTGACATCGATCGCGACCAGCGCCTCCGCCTGATTGATCACTATATAGCCGCCGGAGCGCAGCTGCATGACTGGCGTGAACATGGCATCGAGCTGGCTCTCGATTCCATATCGGGTAAAGATCGGCAGCCCGTCCGTGTACGGCCGCACGTTCTTGGCATGGCTCGGCATGAGCATGCGCATGAAGTCCTTGGCTTCCTGGTACGCATGCTCGCCCGCGACCGCGATCTCATCGATTTCCTTATTATAGAGATCGCGGATCGAGCGCTTGACCAAAGAGCCTTCCTCATAGACGAGCTTCGGCGCGGTGGATTTCAGCGTGAGATCGCGCACGGTCTCCCATACCCGCAGCAAATATTCGAAATCCCGTTTGACTTCGGTCTTGGTGCGGCTGGCCCCGGCGGTGCGCAGGATCACGCCCATTCCTTCCGGGACGTCGAGCTCCTGGGCGATCTCTTTGAGCCTTCTACGGTCATCGATACTGGTGATCTTGCGGCTGATGCCTCCCCCGCGCGCCGTATTCGGCATAAGGACCGAGTACCTCCCGGCAAGGGAAAGGTAGGTAGTGAGCGCGGCGCCCTTGGTGCCACGTTCCTCCTTGACGACCTGCACCAACATGACTTGCCGGCGCTTGATCACCTCCTGGATCTTGTATTGGCGCCGCAGCCGCGGCATGCGCTCCGGCACCTCCTCCATGGCATCGGCACCGCCGACCGACTCGATCGTCTCTTCGTCGGGCTCGGTTCCATTCACCTCCATTAGATGCGCAGGAGGTGAGCCGGCCAGGGTTTCGCCTGTTTCGCTTTCGGCTCGTTCCGACCCGAGGGCAATGTCGTCGTGGGCAGCGCCCATGACGTCATTGCTGCCGGTTGGAGTCGTTTCCGGTGCGCTGACGGATTGAGAGGGCGGGGGCTCCATTGCCCTGTCGCTCGTCGGAGGATCTTCCGGGATGCGAGAGCTCTCGCCCATCGTTCCGTCGCCGGCAGAGTCAACATTGGAAAGGACCGACTTGGCTTCGGGAGCCATCAGCTCCGAGCCGGCCGCCATTGCAGCAGCCTCGTGCTCTGTATCGTCGCCATTGCCGCCGTGAGTTTCGGCCGGCTCGCTCTTGACGGCATCGCGTGGCAGGTCGCTCCCGCGCTGGCGGTGCGCTACACGATGCTCGACCTCTGCATCGGCGGCGCGCTGGGCACGTTCTTCTTCGGCGATCAGCGCCTGCCGATCGGCAATAGGGATCTGATAGTAGTCAGGGTGAATTTCGCTGAAGGCGAGAAAACCATGGCGGTTCCCGCCGTAGTCGACAAAGGCCGCCTGGAGTGACGGCTCGACGCGTGTGACCTTGGCCAGATAGATATTGCCGCGCAACTGTTTGCGGCTGGCCGACTCAAAGTCGAACTCCTCCACGCGTTGTCCACGCAGAACAACCACCCGGGTCTCTTCCGGATGGGTCGCATCGATAAGCATTTTGTTGGGCATTTACTAATCTCTTGATGACCGGCTGGCGCGCGGCCGCTCGGTTTCGCTCCTTGGGCGATGAAGAGCGGCGCGACCAGAGAACGGGCGATTTTTCGGCGAATGAGGGGGTCCCTGCACCAGCAGCCAAGCGCTTGGCCAAGCTCACGTCGATTGCCGACGCAATCTTGCCTGGGTAGCGCGGGGCACTGTTCTCGGCGTGCAGTCGCACCATGACCTCATTGACCCGTGACGGGGCGGTCGCACTTGGCAGGCGGCCGCAGGTTGTCGGCTGACGATTGGTCGACTCGGAGCGGACCAGAAGAACTATAGGACCGCTTGCCTGTCGCGGGGGCACTTACCGCACGCAACACCAGCTGCCATCCACAAGAACATCGGCCTTCCTGGATTCGAGCGCGAGGGGCTGCGTACCAGTTTGCCCACGAACTCCCCGCCATTTGAAAAGCGTTTAGTTCGACGGGCGCCGGGTCCAAACGTGGGACAGCCGGAACACTAAATCGTCAACATCATGCTCTTATTAAGACCGGCGGGGTTTCATGGCAAGGGACGGGCGTGGCCCGGTCCCGGCGCGCCTGCCGGCCAAGTTCCATTTAAGCCTTGTCCGGGGGATTGGCAGGGGGAGGGGCGCAGAAAAATGGCGTTGCGCGCGACCGGCTTGGCGTTTTTCGCCCTCGTTGGCCTTGCCGGTAGCATCTGCGCCGCTGAGCGTGCCGGCGCGCCGGGCCCGACACCGCGATCCTCAAGCGAGCTACCCGCGGCAACCGATGTTCGGGTAGGCGGGGACGACACCCAAACCCGGATGGTGGTGGATTTCAGCCAAAAGGTGGATATCCGAGCATTTGCCCTGCCCGACCCCTACCGGGTGGTGATCGACATGCCCCAGGTCGTATTCCATTTCTCACCCAAAGCGGGAGAAACCCGGGGGGGTATGGTCAAGGCCTTTCGATTTGGGCTCGTCATGCCCGGCGGCTCGCGCATGGTGATTGATCTCGCGCGCCCGGCACGCATCGATAAAGCCTTCGTTCTCGACCCGGCGAACGACCAGCCTGCTCGGCTCGTCCTCGATCTCACTGCCGTGGATCGTGACGCCTTTTTGCGGTTGGCCGCGCCGGAGGGCCGCGTGAATGAAGCTCGCCGTTACGAGCCGCCACCTGAGAACCGGGCCGAAGGCGACCCTCGCCCGCTTCTGGTGCTCGACCCGGGGCATGGAGGAATCGACAACGGCACGAAATCAGCGACCGGCGAACTGGAGAAGACCATTGTTCTCGAATTCTGCCTGATGCTGCGCGACAGAATAGAGAAAACCGGAAAGTACCGCGTGGCCATGACGCGCGCCGACGACACTTTCGTTCCGCTGCGCGATCGTGCTGCGCTGGCGCGGGCGCGCCAAGCCTCGCTGTTCATCTCGGTCCACGCCGATGCGCTCCGGCGCGGGGAAGGGGAGGCCCAGGGTGCCACCGTCTACACGCTCTCCGAACGCCCGTCCGATGCGCGTGCGGCGCGCTTGGCCGAGGCCGAGAACCAGGCAGACGTCATCGCCGGCCTCGATCTCTCCGCGGAGCCCAAGGATGTGGCCGGCATCCTCATCGATCTTGCCCGACGGGAAACCAAGACGTTGTCGGTGCAATTCGGTCAGGACCTCATCGCGACTATGAAACCTTCGGTGCGGCTGCACCAAAGCCCGCTCAAGTCGGCGAGCTTCGTTGTTCTGAAAGCCCCGGATGTCCCATCCGTTCTGGTCGAGCTTGGCTTCGTGACGACCAAATCGGACTTGCAGTCACTGATCTCACTGGCATGGCGGGAGCGCACGGCTGACGCAATGGTGCGCGCGATTGATGCTTTTTTCGCCACGCGCCTCGCTGTCAAGAACCAGAATTGACGACGATTCAGCCTCAGTTTCAACATAAAACAGCGCGAGTTAGCGCTTGGGCTAGTGGCGCGATCGGCGGCGGGTGCATGCCGAACGACTGCTGGGAGTTGGTCGCCGCGCGCGCGCAGTTTTCGCGGGCGATTGCGGTTGGCGCGGGGGGATGCCGGCAATGAGATTGGTGCTGCGCTTCTTTGGCCTTTTGTTCGCCGCTGGAACGATTCTCTTCCTCGTGGCGGTCGTGGGCGCGGCAGGAGTCCTCTGGCATTATTCCAAGTCGCTTCCCGATTATTCGCAGCTGCAGGATTATGAGCCCGCGGTCATGACCCGGGTGCATGCGGCCGACGGATCGCTGCTCGCGGAATATGCGCACGAGCGGCGTCTCTACACCCCCATACAGGCAATCCCAAAGCTCGTGACGAACGCCTTCGTTGCGGCCGAGGACAAGAATTTCTACGAGCACGGCGGGATCGATTTCTCAGGCATTGCACGCGCGGCACTCCTGTACGTGCAGCAGTACGGTCGTGGACGCCGGCCCCAGGGCGCATCCACCATCACGCAGCAGGTCGCCAAGAATTTTCTCCTCAGCAATGAAGTGTCGTTTGCGCGCAAGATCAAAGAAGCGTTGCTGTCGATGAAAATCGAGCGCGCGTTTTCCAAAGAGAGGATTCTCGAGCTCTATCTGAATGAGATCTATCTGGGTATGGGCGCCTACGGGGTTGCCGCCGCATCTCTTCTCTATTTCGACAAATCCGTCCACGAGCTCTCGGTCGCCGAGGCTGCCTATCTGGCGGCACTCCCGAAAGCTCCGAACAACTACCATCCGTTTCGACAGCGCGAGCGTGCGGTCGAGCGTCGCAACTACGTCATAGAACGGATGCTGGAAGACCATTACATCACGGCCCAGGAGGCAGAGCAGGCCAGGAAGGAGCCGCTCAAGGTCACCCAGCGGCCGACGGGCGCGCACATGTTCGCGGCGGAGTATTTCGCGGAGGAGGTCCGCCGCTACGTATCCGAGAACTACACCGAGAAGAAGCTCTACGAGGGCGGTCTGTCCGTGCGCACCACCCTCGATCCGAAGATGCAGATATTGGCCCGCAAGGTCCTGGTCGACGGCTTCACGCATTTCGACGAGCAGCAGGGATATCGCGGCCCGGTTGCCAAGATCGACGTGGCGGGCGATTGGGGCCTCAAGCTTGCGGAGGTCAAGGCGCTTTCGGATGTCGCACCCTGGCGGCTCGCCGTGGTCCTGGAATCATCCGACACCGGAGCGCGCATCGGATTGCAGCCCCCGCGCGAGCCCGGCGGTGCTGTTTCCAAGACGCGTGAGATCGGCACCATTCCTCTGGAAGCGATGAAGTGGGCAAGATCGAGCAGCGCTGCTGCCAGGAGCAAGGCGGGGGCGAAAGCGCCGCCAGTGCTCGAGCCCGGTAGCGTGGTCTATGTCGAGGCTATGGGAGGTCAGGAGGGCCAATTCCGATTGCACCAGGTCCCGGAAGTATCGGGGGCGCTGGTCGCGATGGATCCGCAGACCGGCCGCGTGCTGGCGATGGTGGGCGGCTTCTCCTACGACCAGAGCCAGTTCAACCGCGCGACCCAAGCGCTGCGCCAGCCCGGCTCTTCGTTCAAGCCTTTGGTTTATGCCACTGCTCTCGACAACGGCTACACCCCCTCAACCGTCGTTCTAGATGCGCCGCTCGAGATCGACACGGGGACCGGCATCTGGGCGCCGGAAAACTACACCAAGAAATACTATGGCCCATCGACCCTGCGTTTCGGCATCGAGCAATCACGCAACGTCATGACGGTGCGTTTGGCGCAGGAGATCGGGATGCCTCTGATCGGCGAATACGCCAAGCGCTTTGGCGTGTACGACAGCCTGCCGCCATACTTGTCGTTTTCTCTTGGTGCGGGCGAAACGACGCTGCTGAGGATGGTCGGAGCATACGCGATGTTCGACAACGGCGGCAGGAAGATTCAGCCGACCTTGATCGACCGCATTCAGGACCGCTACGGCCGCACGGTCTACAAGCACGACACGCGGGAATGCGGCGGCTGCGATGCCGAGAAATGGGCCAATCAGAGCGAGCCGGTTCTGATCGACAACCGCGAGCGCGTACTCGACCCCATGACCGCCTATCAGATCACATCCATGATGGAAGGCGTCGTGCAACGGGGCACCGCTACGGTGGTCAAGGAGGTCGGAAAGCCGATTGCCGGCAAGACCGGCACCACGAACGACGAGAAGGATGCTTGGTTCATAGGGTTCTCGCCGGACCTCGTGGTTGGCGTCTATTTGGGCTACGATAAGCCGCGTCATCTCGGAAAGGGTGCCACCGGGGGCGTGATAGCGGCCCCGATCGTTCGAGATTTCATGAAAGTCGCGCTCGCCGATAAGCCGGCGGTTCCGTTTCGCGTGCCCGCCGGGATAAAGCTCATTCGAATTGATCCAAAGACGGGAATGCGCGCGGGCCCGGGTGATCAGCGGGTGATCCTCGAAGCCTTCAAGCCCGGCACCGCACCCCCTGATAATTATTCCATCGTGGGGGTGACCGATGCCGACGGTCGGCCGCTCGGGGTTTCGCCTGAAGCTGACCGCGCGGTGCGCACCGGAACCGGCGGGCTTTATTGAGCCTTGATTTCAAGGGCGGTTCAGGCGCATGCCCTGCGCCGGACAGCAGACTAGTAGTGCAGAATCCGCAAGCCATTGCGCGGACGTTGCGCAGCAACTAGATCCGCGCACGATCGAGAAGGATCCCCCATGCGTGCGGAAGTCGAGAAGCTCATCAATGACATCAAGCAGTCGGTGGCGCTGCTGAGGAGGCATCTTTGACTTCGACAGGGCGCGGACGCGATTGGCCGAGCTCAATCGGCAGGCAGAGGACCCAGATCTGTGGAGCGATCAGCCGCGCGCACAGCGGGTGATGCAGGAGCGCACCGCGCTCGAGGATCAACTCACGTCGATCAGCCGTATCGAGCAGGAGCTTGAGGATCA
Organism: Xanthobacteraceae bacterium; assembly: GCA_036498105.1. Taxonomy (GTDB): domain Bacteria; phylum Pseudomonadota; class Alphaproteobacteria; order Rhizobiales; family Xanthobacteraceae; genus VAZQ01. The sequence continues at coordinate 8,933 of DASXIG010000659.1, forward strand.
AATCACCCTGATCGAGCTTGGCGAGGCCGAGGCGGATCGGAAGACCGTCACGGACGCACAAGCGGCGCTCGAGAAGCTCAGGACCGAGGCCGGGCGGCGGGAGCTGGAGGCGCTGCTTTCGGGCGAGGCTGACGCCAACGACAGCTATCTGGAAGTGCATGCCGGCGCCGGCGGAACCGAAAGCCAGGACTGGGCCAATATGCTGCTTCGCATGTATACGCGCTGGGCGGAGCAACACGGCTACAAGATCGAATATCTTGAAGAGACCGATGGAGAGGAAGCGGGCATCAAGTCCGCAACCATTCAGGTGAAGGGCCGTAACGCGTACGGATGGCTGAAG
>DASXIG010000660.1:0-2946 GCA_036498105.1 Xanthobacteraceae bacterium
CGCCGTTTGCGCATTTCGACTGCTTCGCCGCACCCGCTACGCACACTTTCGCGTTCAAAGGGATGATCGAGTGCAATTGGCTGCAGTCGCTCGAGGTTGGCATCGACCCGGCGCATACGTCGTTCCTGCATCGCTTCTTCCACGACGAGGAGCCGGGCAAGGGCTACGGCAGGATGTTCCGCGACAAGTCTATCGATTCCGAGATGCCCATGACGCGGATCATGCGCGAGTTCCCGCGCCCGCAGATTGACGTTGAGACCACCGAGTTCGGGATGCGGATCGTCACGCTTCGGCGCATCAGCGACGCCAAGTCCCACGTGCGCGTGACCAATCTCCTCTTCCCGCATGCCTTCACCATTCCCATGAGCAGCGAGATGACCATCACGCAGTGGCATGTGCCGATCGACGATGAGAGGCACTACTGGTATGCGATCTTCACGAGCTTCGGCGCGCCGGTGGACAAGGACGAGATGCGGCGCCAGCGCCTCGCCCTCTACGAGCTGCCCGATTACATCCCGCGCAAGAACAAGAGTAACGATTACGGCTTCGATCCGCACGAGCAGGAGCGCGAGACGTTTACCGGCATGGGCGCCGACATCAACGTGCACGATCAGTGGGCATGCGAGTCCATGGGCGCGATTGCGGACCGCACCAGCGAGCATCTCGGCCAGTCCGACAAGGCGATCAGCGCCTACCGGCGCATTCTGCGCAACGCCATCGAGGCGGCCATGAACGGGGGCAGGCCGTTGATGGTGCTCGACGCCGCGGCCGCGGCTAGGATTACCGGCCCTGCTGCCATCGATGGCATCGGCCCGAGCAGCGGCTGGCAGTCTTATTGGCGCAAGACCGACGAGGCGCGGCGGCGCGCCTCCAGCTGGGCGGCGGCGGGGTAGACCTTAGACGTCGACGCTGGCGGCGAGCGCGTTCTGCTCGATGAAGGCGCGGCGCGGCTCGACCTTGTCGCCCATCAGCTCGTCGAACAGGATGTTGGCCTCGTCGATCTCTTTGACGTTCACCTGAAGGAGCGAGCGCGCGTTGGTGTCGAGCGTCGTCTCCCAAAGCTGGCCGGGATTCATCTCCCCGAGGCCCTTGTAGCGCTGCAGCGAGATGCCCTTGCGGCCGGCATCCGTGATGGCATCGAACAGGGCGACGGGGCCATGGATCGGTGTCTCCTCGTCCTTGCGGCTCAGGATTGCCGGCCGCGGATAGACCTGTTGCAGCGTGACCGCGTGCTCGTCGAGCTTGCGCGCATCGGCTGAGCCGAGCAGCGCCTGATCGAGAGCGGCAACCTCGGAGACGCCGCGAACGTTGCGTTGGAAACGGAAGCCTTCGCCTTCCCGGAACTCGCCTTCCCAGCCGCGCTCGGTCTCTTCTGAAAGGGCATCGAGCCGGCGGGCGATGTATCGGGATGCCTCCACGGCCTTGCGGGGATCGCCGAAGATGTCGGGCGTGAGCACGCCCGCAATGGCCGCCTGCTCGACCACTCTTCGGTTGTAGCGGCTGTGCAGCCCGTTGAGCAGATTGCGGATCGAGCGGGCCTGCTCGACCAGGGATTTCAGATCGGCGCCGGCGCGATGCTCGCCGGAAGCGAGGCGAAGCACGGAATCTTCAAGCCCGGTCGCAATGAGGTAATCCTCGAGCGCGCGCTCGTCTTTCAGATATTGCTCGGATTTTCCGCGCGTAATCTTGTAGAGCGGCGGTTGCGCAATGAAGAGATGCCCGCGATCGATGAGCTCGCGCATCTGGCGGTAGAAGAACGTGAGCAGGAGCGTGCGGATGTGCGAGCCGTCCACGTCCGCGTCCGTCATGATGATGATCTTGTGATAGCGCACCTTCTCCGCGTTGAACTCGTCGCTGATGCCGGTGCCGAGGGCGGTGATCAGGGTGCCGATCTCCTGGCTCGAGAGCATCTTGTCCGGGCGCGCCCGCTCGACGTTGAGGATCTTGCCGCGCAGCGGCAGCACGGCCTGAAAGGCGCGGTCGCGGCCCTGCTTGGCGGAGCCGCCGGCGCTGTCACCCTCGACGATGAAGATCTCCGATTTGGCAGGATCGCGTTCCTGGCAGTCCGCGAGCTTTCCCGGCAGCGAAGTGATGCCGAGCGCCGATTTTCGCGTCATCTCACGCGCCTTGCGGGCAGCCTCCCGCGCCGCGGCGGCCTGGATGACCTTGCCGACGATGACCTTGGCTTCCGTGGGGTGCTCCTCGAACCAGTACGCCAGCGCCTCGTTGATCAGGTTCTCGACCACCGGGCGCACCTCCGAGGACACGAGCTTGTCCTTGGTCTGCGACGAGAATTTCGGGTCCGCCACCTTGCAGGAAAGAATGGCCGTGAGGCCTTCGCGACAATCGTCGCCGGTGAGCGCAACCTTCTCCTTCTGGGCCGCGCCGCCTTTCTCGGCGTAGCTCGTTACCTGGCGCGTGAGCGCGCCGCGAAAGCCCGCGAGATGGGTGCCGCCGTCGCGTTGCGGAATGGTGTTGGTGAAGCAGAGCACCGTCTCGTGAAAGCTCTCGTTCCACCACAGTGCGCTTTCCACGACGATTCCGTCCCGTTCCGCCTTGATGAGGACGGGGGCGGGGATGAGCGGCGTCTGATTGCGGTCGAGATATCGGACGAAAGCCTCGACCCCGCCCTCGTAGCGCATCTCTTCGCGTTTCTCGACCGCGTGCCGCTTGTCCGCGAGCACGATGAGCACGCCCGAATTCAGGAATGCGAGCTCGCGCAATCGGTGCTCCAGGGTCGCAAAATCGAACTCGGTCATGGTGAAGGTCTGAGGACTCGGCAAGAACGTCACTTCCGTCCCCCGTCGGTCGTGGGCCGCGCCGACCACGGAAAGCGGCGCAAGCGGCTCCCCGTCGCGGAACTCGATGAAGTGCTCCTTGCTGTCCCGCCAGATCGTGAGCTTGAGCCAGCTCGAAAGCGCGTTGACGACCGAGACGCCGACGCCG
>DASXIG010000661.1:0-4932 GCA_036498105.1 Xanthobacteraceae bacterium
CATGCCGGCGCAATCGCCGACGTTATCGCCGACGTTGTCGGCAATGGTTGCAGGATTGCGCGGGTCATCCTCGGGGATCCCAGCCTCCACCTTGCCCACCAGGTCGCCGCCAACGTCGGCACCCTTGGTGAAAATTCCGCCGCCGAGACGCGCGAAGATGGAAATCAGCGAGGCACCGAAACCGAGCGCGACCAGCGCATCGATGACGGTGCGGTCGTCCGGCGCCATGCGCCGGGTGCCCACGAGAAAACCGAAATAGAGGGTGACACCGAGCAGCGCGAGACCGGCCACCAGCAGCCCGGTTATCGCGCCGGATTTGAACGCGAGCTCAAGCCCATCGGCGAGCGAGCGGATGGCGGCCTGCGCAGTGCGCACGTTCGCACGCACCGATACGTTCATGCCGATGAATCCCGCGGCGCCCGAGAGAACCGCACCGATCAAAAACCCGAACGCCACCAGCCAGCCCAGGAAATAGGCGAGGATCAAAAAGATGACGATCCCTACGAGGCCGATCGTGGTGTATTGCCGTTTCAAGTAGGCCTGGGCGCCCTCGCGGACGGCGGCCGCGATCTCCTGCATGCGCGGGCTGCCCGCGTCCGCTGCGAGTACCGTGCGGGTCGCCCATACCGCGTAAACGATCGCAAGCGCGCCACAGAGAACGATCAGCCAGAGAGCTGCCATTGTCGAGATCCCCCAAACGTCAGGCGATGAGCGAAGAAATCGAAGCTAAAACGCGGCGGACATTGCCAAAAACGATCCGGCCACGCAATGTCGAAACCTGCATTAAAATTCCAGCGCGCCGGGGTGCCGGATGGTGGCTGTGCGCGCCTCGGAGGGGCGCAGCGCCCCGATCTGCCCCAATGCTGATTTCATCTCGTCAATCAGCAGATCGATCACGTGCGTGGGGCCTTCGCCGCCGAGCGCGCCCAAGCCCCAAAGAAAGGCCTTGCCGACGAAAGCCGCATCCGCACCGAGCGCAACCGCCCGGACCACATCGAGCCCGGAGCGGATGCCGCTGTCCAGCATCAGCGTCGTCCGGCTGCCGACTGCGCGGGCGATTGCGGGCAGCGCGTCGATCGCTGCGGGCAAGCCTTCGACCTGTCGGCCGCCGTGGTTGGATACCATGATGCCATCAACCCCGAGCGCAGCGCATTTCTCCGCGTCGGCGGGATGCAGGATGCCTTTCACCACAAGTGGGCGCTTCCAGCGCTCGCGATATTTTGCAATTTCGTGCCACGTGAACGCGCCTCCCATCTCCCGTTGCACGAACGCCGCCACCTCGTTCACGTCTGCCGTCGCCGCGGCGTACGGTTTAAGGTTGCCGAAACGTGGCTGGCCATGTTTCCAGAGCGACCTGAGGTATCCGGGCGAAGCCAGAATCCCACAAATCATTCGCAGATCGGGCCGAAACGGTGAGGTAACTCCCGCCGCGACTTCGCGCGCGCGCGTCGTGCGCACCGGCACATCGAGCGTGAGCACCAGGACGTGCACGCCGGCAGCGTTGGCGCGCCGCACAAGGTCGTATCCGATGGCGTGGTCGTTGCGTGAGCAACGGTAGAGCTGAAACCAAAGCACGTCGGGCGCGATCTCGGCGGCGCGCTCCACGGTCATTCCGCCCACGAGGCCGAGGGTATAGGGTATCCGGGCGCGCTGTGCTGCGGCCGCAAGATATTGGTCGGCGCCGGGCCACACGATCGAGGGGCCACCCATGGGGGCAACGCCGATGGGCGCGGCATAGCTTCGTCCGAACAGCTCGATATCCACCGGCGGCAGGCTCGTGGTGATGCCATAACGCGGCACCAGCTCGACTGCATCGAGAGCGCGCCAATTGCGGGCGATACCGCCATCGGCGCCGGCGCCCCCATCGAGGTACTCGAACGCGAAGCTCGGCAGGTGTCGGCGGGCGCGCCGGCGCAAAAAGGCGATGGTCGGAAATCGGCGATGCAGAGCCACAAAGCGCGGATTATCGGATGGCGTGTACGGCTTTGCTTCCGCCCGACTCCATGCGGTCACATCGTGCATGCGCTTCCCTCGCTGCCAGATCAGAAATGGCTAAACGAAGGACGCGCGAATGCAAGCGGATTGCCGCCTTGATCGAGCAGTCGCGGCGCGCCATCCCCAGCGAGAACCGTCCCGATCTCGGTGACTGCGACGCCCTTTGCCGCGGCCTCATTGCGCAGGGCTTCCACCCTTTCGGCAGGCACTGTAGCCAGGATCTCATAATCGTCGCCGCCGGTAACGATTGTTTCGATCAGCGCCGGATCGTGCCGAAGCGCCGCGGCCGCAGGCGGCGACAACGGTACGCGCGTCGCATAAACCTGGGCGGTAACACCCGAGGCGCCGCAGAGCTTTGCGAGATCGCCGGCCAAGCCGTCCGAGACATCCATGGCAGCAGAGGCGTAGCGTCCGAAGAGAGCGGCCACGGAGGTGCGCGGCTCCGGAACAAGGTAGCGGTGAAGGAGCAGATTGCCTTCGCCGGCGCTCAGCCCCCACTGCTCCGCCAGGCTGGGATCCCGCCGTCGCGCCAGCCCGAGCGCGGCATCCCCAATGGTACCGGTTACGACCACGCTCTCGCCGGGCTGCGCGCCGGCACGGCGCAGCATCCTGCCTCGGGGCACCGCACCGAAGACAGCAATGGAAATGGTGATCGGACCGGGAGTGCGGTCGGTGTCGCCGCCGAAGAGCGGACACTCGAAAAAATCCGCGTCTTCACCCAGGCCTCGGGCAAAGGGCGCAAGCCATGCTTCTCCGATCTCGTTCGGCAGCGCGAGCGTGAGCAGAAATCCGAGCGGCCTTGCGGCCTTGGCGGCCAGGTCCGACAGGTTTACCCGCAGTGCCTTCTTGCCCACCAGGTCGGCCGGATCATCCGGGAAGAAGTGCACCCCGCCGATGATGCCATCGGTCTTGAGCACGACGTCACAGCCCGCGGGCGGAGTAATGACAGCGGCATCATCCATGAGCGCAAATGCGCCGGCGTGCTTTGCGAGCGGCCTGAAATATCGCGCGATGAGGCGATCCTCGCCCGATTGCGTCGCATGTGGTTCGGGGCTCATGGCTCCTTCGGCCTGCAGGTGATATTCTTGCATCAATGATGGAAGCTTTCGACCTTTATTCGCCGGAAATCGACGCCGATCCGTTTCCGTATTACGAAATTCTGCGCGAGCAATATCCCTGCTACTGGTGCCACAGCGGAAAGCTCTGGATCCTGTCGCGCTACGACGACATCGTGGAAGCGGCGCGCGATTGGGAGACGTTCTCCTCCTCGCAAGGCAACTTGATCGACGAGCTTCCGGGTCGCGCCGGTGGGACGCTGGGAACTACCGACCCGCCGCGCCACGACCGTTTGCGCGTGCTCAGCCAGGCCGCCTTCACGCGCAAGAGCGTCGAGCATCTGATCGTCCCCACGCTCGAGATCGCCGATCGCGCACTCGATCGCATTTGTCACACAGGTCAATTCGAATTTATCAACGACTATTCGAGCCAGATCACGGTCGGGCTTCTTTTCCGCACCATGGGGTTGCCCGAGCGCGATCATGCCGAGATCAGGCGCAAGGTCATCCTCGCTGTCTCGACCGACAAATCGGCAAAAGGGCGCACTCCCGAGCACATTGCCGCGTTCCAGGAGCTCAGCGATTTTCTGACTGCCGAAGTTGCGGTCCGGCGAAAAAATCCGACCGATGATCTCATCACCGAGCTGGCGGAAGCCGAGATCGACGGCGACCGGCTCTCGGAACGGGAGATCGTTCTCACAACCGCAACTTTCGTGATGGCCGGGGTGGAATCGCTCTCGAGCTTCATGAGCATGTTCGCGCTCAACCTGCATGATTACCCCGATGCGCGCCGGCGCATTGTCGCGGACCCGGGGCTGCTGGCTCCGGCCATCGAAGAGTCCCTGCGCTTCAACACCTCGGCGCAGCGGTTCAAGCGCACGGTGATGCGCGAAACCGAGCTGCACGGGCAGCGACTGAAGATCGGCGACAAGGCGGCGCTCGCGTTCGGTTCCGGCAATCGCGATTGGCGCAAATTCCGCAATCCTGATGTCTACGACATCGAAAGACGGCCGCAGGGCCACCTCGGCTTCGGGGCCGGAAAGCATTTCTGTCTTGGCAGCCAGGCCGCGCGTCTTGTGACTGAAGTCGCAATGAAGCGTTTCCTCGAGCGCGTTCCCGAATACCATCTCACGGTACACAAGCTCGCGTGGAATTCGTCCTCCAACTTCCGCAGCCCGGCCGCGTTGCCGTTCGCGACGCGTTAATCACCGCACCGCTGCGGCGAACTCGCCCGCGCGGAATTCGCGGGCGATGTGGTCGAGCACCGCGTTGACCATGCCGGTCTCGTCATCATCGACGAAGGCGTGCGCGACATCGACGTACTCCGAAATGACGACGCGCGCGGGGATGTCGCTGCGATGGCCCAGCTCATAGGCACCCGCCCGCAAGACGGCACGCAGAATGGCATCCACGCGTTTGAGAGGCCAGCCGCGTGCCAGGACCTTGTCGACCAGCGGATCGATCCGGCGTTGCTCGCGCAGAACCCCACCGACGATATCCCGGAAGAACGCGGCCTCTGCCGGCAGATATTGGGCGCCTTCGACCTCGCGGCCGATCCAGTGGCTCTCGAACTCGGCGAGGATATCGTTCACGCCCGTTCCCGCGATCTCCATCTGATAGAGCGCCTGCACTGCGGCGAGCCGAGCGGCGCCGCGCCGATTTGCCTTGCGTTCGACTTTGCTGACACCAGGCATGGGCTCAATCCGCATCGAGGTGTCGCTTCATTCGAATGAGCGAAAGTGCCGCCCGGGCAGCCTCGCCGCCTTTATCCCCTTGCTCCTTGCGCGCCCGCGCCCACGCCTGGTCGTTGGTGTCGACGGTGAGAATGCCGTTGCCGATCGGAACCCGGCGAGCCACTGAAAGATCAAGCACGGCGCGGGCG
>DASXIG010000662.1:0-1577 GCA_036498105.1 Xanthobacteraceae bacterium
CGGGCGGAATTCCGGACGGCTCAGCGGCTTGCCTGCGACATGGGTGAAGATCTGCACGCCGCGCGCGCCCAACGTGGCGATCGCCCGATCGAGCTCGGTGAGCGCCGCGTCGATATTGTTCATGGGCAAGGCCGCAACAAATGTCGGGAAATGATCGGGATGCCGGGCGCAGATTTCGGCGAGCGCATCGTTGGCGAGGCGTGCAAGCTCCGGCGTAACACCGGGGCCGGCGACGAGCTCGAGCGGCGGGTTGGCGAGCGACAGCACATTCTGCAGATCGCCGAAGCGATCGAGCAGCCGCAAGCGCGCGTCAACGTTGCACAGCGTGGCGAGCCGCGGGAAGGCTGTGACGGCCGCATGGCCCGGTATCAAATCGGCGAGACGCTCCAGATACCGAGCCGGCATGAAATGATTGAAGATGTCGATTTTCATGAATCATGATTTCAAGCGAGCGGGTGCAATCCGAGCAGAAGGCCAGCAACGAAGCATCACCGCGGTCTCGCTAAGCCTCCTCCGGCGGGACCACCACAATGCGGCCGTGGGCGAGGTCGATTTCGGGCACGCAGCTTTCGGTGAACGACAGCATCATGGTTGCGTCGCCTCGCATAAGGCGCAGCTCCACGATGTCGCCGGCACCGAAATTGTATATGGCCGCGACCGTGCCGATCTCCACTCCCTCGGCGGTGACAGCGCGCAGCCCGATCAGGTCGGCATGGTAGAATTCGTCCGCCTCAGGCGGCGGCAGGGATGTACGGGGGACAAACAGCTTGATCCCCGTCAATCGCTCTGCGGTCTCTCGATCGGCAACGTCGCGCAGCCGCGCGATGAGATGATTCTTGCCGGGGCGCAGGGCCTCGATTTCGAACTGCGTCGCGCCGTCTTCGCTCTGGAGCGGAGAATAGTCCTCGAGTGCCATGGGATCGGCGGTGAACGATCTGAGCTTCACCTCCCCGTCAATGCCATGGGCGCCGCCGATCTGGGCCACACAGATGCGACCCGCTGCTGGCAAAGATCAGCTCGCGGGCGTGGCGGCTGCCTTGGCGGCCGCGGCTGCGGCCTTGGCGGCGGCTTCAGCCTTCACCGCCTCCTCCGCGCGCGCCTTGCGCTCCTTGCGCGGCACCGCGCGGACCGGGTTGTTGCGCGGCTCGCGCTTCAACACCTCGGCCTGATCCAGAAAGCGCAGCACGCGATCGGTCGGCAGCGCCCCCTTTGCGAGCCAGGCCTTCACCTTGTCGAGGTCGAGCTTGAGGCGCTCGGTCTTCTCCTTCGGCAAGAGCGGGTTGAAATGGCCCAGCCGTTCGATGAAGCGCCCGTCGCGGGGCGAGCGGCTGTCGGCCACCACGATATGGTAGAAAGGACGCTTCTTTGTTCCGGCGCGGGCCAGACGAATTCTCAGAGACATCAGTTGTTCCTCACTTTTTCTTTCCAAATCCAGGGAAGTTGGGCAGGCCCGGAGGCTTTCCGCCGAGACCGGGAAGGAGTGGACCGGCGCCCGGGAATTTCGGCAGCGCCCCCGGCAGGCCGGGCGGCAGCGCGCCGCCGGGAAGCGCGGGCATCCCCCCCGGCATCTTCTCCGC
>DASXIG010000663.1:0-4789 GCA_036498105.1 Xanthobacteraceae bacterium
CGCGGTTCGACCGCCGATCTGGCTTCGCGGTTTGGGCTGCCCGTGTTGCTGGTTGTCGACGTATCCGGGCAGGCTCAATCGGCCGCTGCCGTGGTGCGCGGGTTTGCCCTCCACGATCCCGCAGTCCGGATCGCAGGCGTCATCCTCAATCGCGTCGCCAGCGAACGCCACCGCACTCTGGTCACGGATGCCATTGCAGCATTGGACATCCCGGTGCTGGGCGCCGTTCAGCGTGAGGAGTGTCTCGCGCTTCCCGAGCGCCACCTCGGGCTGGTGCAGGCCGGCGAGCACGCCGATCTTGCGGCACGGCTCGACCAAATAGCAGATGCGGCGGAGCACTACATCGACCTCGATGCGGTGATGGCCATTGCGGTCGAGATGATTCCATCGCGCACGCCGACCGCTGAGCCGCTTCGCCCGCCGGGCCAGCGCATTGCGCTCGCGTCCGACGCCGCTTTCACATTCATCTATCCGCATATCGTCGAAGGCTGGCGTCGTGCAGGTGCCGAGATCATGACATTCTCACCCCTCGCCGACGATCCTCCACCTCAGAGCTGCGACTGCTGCTGGCTCCCGGGCGGTTATCCCGAGCTTCACGCCGGCGCGCTGATGGCCGCCTCGTCTTTTCGGGAAGGACTGGCGCAATTTGCCCGCACGCGCGCCGTCCATGGGGAATGCGGGGGCTACATGGTGCTCGGGGAGGGCCTCGAAGACGCGACTGGAGGCTGCTTTGCCATGGCAGGCCTCCTTGGTCATGCGACGAGCTTCGCGCAGCGCAAGCTTGCGCTCGGCTATCGGGAGGCGCGCCTATTGTGCGACAGCATGCTCGGCCCGGCCGGCAGCGTCATGCGCGGCCACGAGTTTCACTATGCGACCTTGATAGCGCCCGGACACGACGAGCCTTTCTGCGATCTTGTCGACGGACAAGCCCGGCCGCTCGGCCACTCCGGTGGGCGCCTTGGAAACGTGACCGGAGCGTTCTTTCACGTCGTTGCACGGCTCTAAAACGGGCCGCGCGACCTTTCCGGCTTGCAGTACTGCGAGAAGATCAGTGCAAGCGCCTTTTCTGTCTGGTCCGGATCACCGGGCAGGGAGATATGCGCAGATCGGAAGCCGTAATCGATCGTCGCCTTGTCGGGCTTGAGGTATTCGAAAATCACGTCATCGCCTTCAACTTCCAGCTCGTAGAGCGCCTGGGAGCCCGCGTATTTCTTGCTGATGCGATGCGTATCCATCTTGAAACGGCTCAAACGATATCTGGCATAGCGATTGAATTTGGGTTCAGGAACCACCACGACACATTCTTTGCGATCCACGATCTCCGGCCCGTTGGCAGGATCTGTCCGGCCGGTGAACACATAATTGACTGCCTGCTGGAACCGGTCTTCTTCCGGAGAAGCGGTTCGGCCGGGTCCGGCCGCAAGACCGAAAAACGAAATCAACAAGAGCATTCGGCAGAAGCCGGTCCTCATTGGCGCACTTTGTCGCAGGCGTCGCGGCTCTGATCGGGCTGACGGGGAGCGCGCTCCCTGACGTTGCAGGACGACTTGTCTGTTAGGAGCGGGCATCGCTCGCCGGAAACATGCTCACGTGTCGGTGTTCTGCAACCTCGGCCGTTGTCCGAAAGCGCCAGCATGGTCTACAATGCCACAAAGCTGGGGCGCAATGGGAGCTCATCCGCCGCCGTCGTCAATGCGATGCGGCAAAGTGGACGGAAGAAGCCGGGCCTGCTGCCCGGCTCAGAGGGAATGCAGGTAACATGCGACGTCTGCTTTGGTTGTGCCTTGCCATTTCGTCCATCATTCTGGCGTCCTCGGCGTGGTCGCAGCAGAAGACCGCGCGCATTGCGCTGGTCATCGGGAATGCGGCCTATCCGGGGGCGCGGACGCCCCTTTCCACGACCATCGCTGACGCGCGCAGCCTTGCCGACGAATTGCGTCGCAGTGGATTCGAGATCGACCTCAAGACCAATGTCGGCAAGGCGGATATGCAGAGCGCAATCGAGGCCTTCACAGGCAGGATCGGCTCCGGAGTCGACGCGCTGTTCTATTTCAGCGGTTTGGGGATGCAGGTGGATCGGCAGAGCTACCTGATGCCGGTCAACGCCGATGCCTGGTCGCCGGCCGACGTCAGAAAGGACGGCATCAGGATCGATTCGGTGCTCGCAGAGATGCATCGCAAAGGCGCGCGCGTAAAGATCCTCATTATCGATGCGGCGCGCAGGAACCATTGGGAGAGTCGGTTCCGCGCCTCCCCGGAGGGGCTCGCCGGACTCGACGGGCCTCAGAATACGCTCGCCATGTACTCCGCGGTTCCAGGTAAGCTGGTCACGGATCGGCCCGGCGCCAACAGCGTCTTTGCCGGAGAGCTGATCAAGGAGATACGGGCCGCGAACGCGACCGCAGCTGCAAGCGTGACGGCAGAGGATGTGTTCAATCATCTCAAGCTGGGCATCTACCGCGCCTCGAACAAGGAGCAAATTCCCTGGGTCGCTTCGTCTCTGGTCGAGGAATTCTATTTCGGCAGCCAGCAGACGAGCGCCGGCGCGCAGCTGCCCGGCACGCAGCGGCCCGAGCCGGAAAAGCAGGAGCCCATCATAGACAACGTCCCACTCCCGCATCAGAGCGAGATTGCGCTGCTACCCAACGACCATTTCAGGGAATGCGTCGGCTGTCCGGAGATGCTGGTGGTGCCGGAAGGAGAGTACATGATGGGCTCGCCGGAGGACGAGTCCGAGCGATTCAGCAACGAAGGTCCCCAGCATCGAGTCAAGATTCCGCGGCGTTTCGCCGTGAGCAAGCTCAAGGTCACGCGCGAGCAGTTCGAAAAATTCGTGAACGAGACGAGCTATGGGGGCGAGGAGAGGTGCTTCACTCTCGAAGACGGCAAGGTGGACGAGCGGGCAGGGCGATCATTCCGCAATCCCGGCTTCCAGCAGGACGGAGCCCACCCAGCCGTCTGCATCAGCTGGGATGAAGCGAAAGCCTATGTAGACTGGTTATCCAAAAAGACCGGAAAGCTCTATCGCCTGCTGAGCGAATCGGAGTGGGAATATGTAGCCCGCGCCGGCACCAATACCCCGTTCTGGTGGGGCGCCTCGATCTCGCCCGATGAGGCCAACTACGACACCAGGTCCACCTATGGCGGCGGTTCTACCGGTGAATATCGCGAGAAGACGGTTCCTGCCGACATGTTCAAGCCGAATGCATGGGGGCTTTATCAGGTGCATGGAAACGCGATGGAATGGGCCGAGGACTGCTGGAACGAGACCTACCAATATGGGCCGACCGACGACTGGATGAGAGTTGCCGGGCGATGTGACGTCCATGTCCGCCGCGGCGGCGCCTGGAACGTCGCCGCAAGAATGCTGCGGGCCGCCTATCGCGATAACAGGAAGACCACGAACCGCGCCTCCAACACGGGCTTTCGCGTCGCGCGCACGCTCAGCCAGTAAGCAAAGTGATGCCGCGCCTTTGGTGGGTTACGCCCCGCAAATCGGCTGCAAGCAGCCGATTTGTGAGGCTAACCCACCCTACGAATTTACCAATCCGCGAAACTCCGCCGCTTCTCACAGCCCGTTGGATTCGGTTGCCGGCGCGGACTCGAGAGGCCGCGCGGATGGGGCTGCGGCCGTCAATGCAGGAGCCGGTTGCGACGCCGAGACCTGAGCTGCCGCAGTGCGATAGTTCGGGTTCTGGAACTGGACGCGGCGGTTGAGCTCATTGCCCGGATCGCTCGGCAACAGCAGTTGGGACTTGCCGTAGCCTTTCGCGGAGAGGCGCTTCGCGTCGATCGCGTGGCGGACGATCAGATATTGCCGCACGGACTCGGCCCGCCGTTGCGATAGTTGCTGATTGTATTCGAAGCCTCCGACCCCGTCGGTGTGGCCGGCGATGATGATGGGATATTGCTCGATGCTCGGATCCTTGAGCGCCGCTGCGACCTGGTCCAGATCGGCGCGGGCCTGCGCCGTCAGCTCGGCTGAATTGAACTCGAAGTTGATGGTGCGGTCGAAGGAACCGGGGGTGCGCACGCTCGCCGTGGTAGTAATGCCGCGCAGTCTGCGATCAGAGAAGGGCATGCTGCATGCAGGATCAAGCGCACAGACCATCTCGTCGTGTCCCAGTTCTTCTGCGGCGGCCGGAGCGATGCTGACTCCCAAGGAGAGGCTGCACAGCAGGAGGTACGCGCATTTCGCAGTAGCGTGCAATCTGTAACTCCTGGCCGGGGTGGTCGGGAGGCAAGTGGGCTTGTCGGTCATGGCGGTCTCCATCGTCGGGGTTCGAGCCTTTTCGATGGCGACCACCGTAGAGATGTCCCCGCAGTTGCGCTGTGACGGCCGTCACAAAAACACGCTTTATGTGAAGCGCGCCATACAACCCAGTCGGCATGAACGCAGACCGCGGAACACACACGGTGTGCTCCCCCGCCCCACACGGCCCCCGAAGGGGAGGGCAAATCCCTGTAAATACAGGGGCAGGTGCAAAAACCTGCGAAATAGCCCGCCAAACCTGGAAAACCGGCCAAAAATAACAGGCCGAACAGGGGACGGAACAGCGAATCGCGGTTGAGCATCGCGATCGCCACTGCCGGCCAATGCGATGGATTGCATCGGCCCTGAGATTGTTGGGCGGGGCCAATGCAAAAGCCCGGCGCGGTTTCCCGTCCGGGCTTGAACACAGTTCTGAAGGGTATCCCTTTATGCCTAAGGGAACTCAGAGGCCGTCGGTCGGGCCGGCGGAGGTGGTGGGCGCGGATGCTCCCGGACGCGCCGCGGGTGTGCCGGGCG
>DASXIG010000664.1:0-5718 GCA_036498105.1 Xanthobacteraceae bacterium
AGCAAGACGATGCCGAGCCCGATGAAGGACAGGGCCTGGTAGATGCCCGTGAGCCCCTGCATGTCGACCAGAAAGACCTTGAGCACGGTCAGGATCACGACCGCGGCGGAGGCAAATCGCACGGCGCGGGAGCGCAGCTGCACGCCCGCTGCCAGCAGGATCACGCCGAAAGCAAGCCACACGACCGAATAGGTGTACTGCTCGGCGTTGGTCATCAGCCCGTCGGTCAGGACTTCGCCGCGGAATAGCGTGCGTATTTCCAGCGAGAGATATCCGAGCGCCAGCGCAACCGCGACGATCGCCGCTATGGCGCTGTACTGCGGCGGCCGCTGCCCGCGTGAAATAAGTGCGAGTGCCGCAGCCAGGACCGCCGGCACGAAGTAACCGAGCAGGACAAGATTGATGAAGCGGCCTCCGACGGGCTCTCCCGTCACGACCGGATTGTCTGTGATGCCAAGTCCAAACACGATGGCTGCCAGGGTCAGCGCCGCGACGATCAGCGCACCTACATTATGCACGATGCTGTTCGTGCGCTGGCGCAGCCGCTCCAGTCCGATGACCATGGCCAGTCCGAGCGAAACGTCCAAGGCAAGCTCGGCAAGACCGGTATCATCACGGTACACGTCGCCCGCGTAGATGAAGTGGCGGGTTTCCATGAACCCGAGCAGTACGGTCAGCAGGAGTGCGCCGGCATCGATCATGCGCGCAGGCGCGTCGTCAGCCCTGCGGCGCAGAAGCCAGGCGCCTAGCCAGAATGCGGCGGCGGGAATCCCGTAGCCGTACAGCAGCCAATTGAAGATCGGCGTTGTTCCGAGATCGTTGCCGGCGATGCGTGGCTCCCACGCGATGCGCGCCACGACGAGCACGCCGAGCGCGGCGGCGAGCACGCGCAGTGCCGGCAAGGGGCGTTTTTCAGACACCCACGCCACGCCCGGCACCATCAGGGAAAGCCCGACCGTCAGCCACCCTCGTTCGAGCGCCGTCGTGAGCGCCAGCGCGAGCGCCGCAGTCGCGCCGGTGGCAAACAGCGCGGCCGCCGCGGCAAGCCCCGGGCGCGGAGCGCGCCGGGTCAGCGTATCGGTCGCGAGTGCAAACAGCGCGGCCAAGAGGAGTGCGATCCCCGCAAACGGAATCGAGACCGCAAGTCCGGCGAGGCGATAGTAGAGAGCCGCAAGGATGCCGATCGGGGCAAATACGGCCGACGCGCTCCACAAGATGGGCACGATGGGTCTCGGCGAGCGTCCCTGCGCCAGGTAGCCCGTCGCGCCGAACAACAGCGCAAAAGCGGTGCCGAGCACGATGTGCCAGCCATAGCCGGCTTTCTCCGGTTCCGGCACGGCGCCGGCAACCGGCCCGGAGGGGGCGACGAGATGCCCGAGGTCAAGCTCCACGGCCCAGCGCACGATCACAAGCACGGCGAGCACCGCGGCCGCTGGCACCGCGGCAGCCGCCGCTTCCGAGCGCCAGGAGATCGCAACCGTCATGGCGATAAGGGCAGCAAACGCGCCGAGCGCGGCAGGGTCATGCCGGCTTGCCAGCACCAAGCATGCGGCAACCAGAAGGTACGCGCTCAAGGCGACAGAAGATACCGGATCGATTCGCCCGGGCTCGGAATCGGGACCGAACAAAAAACCTGCGACGATCAAAACCGTCGCGAGGGCGAATCCGGCCAGCACGTGGAAGATATGTGCCGGGAGTGCCTCGACGCTGACGACGCCGACCCCGGGAAATGTCCACAGCACACTGGCAGCGATCGCCGCCACCGCGAGCCAGCGCCACAGGCGCAGCCGCGCGAGCGCAAATGCAGCTGCCGTGACCACGGCCAGGTAGACATAGAGCGACCAGTAGTCGGGGCGGTCTGACGCGACCAGCAGCGGCGTGACGTATGCGCCGATCAGCCCAAGCCCGGCGAGCGCCGGGCCGTGCAGCAGCGCCGCAGCGAGGGTAGCGAGCGCCACGATGCCGAGCAGCAGGAAGGCCGTGCCGGGCGAAATGAATCCATAAAGCGCGTGGGCGGCATAGACGTCCGCGTAGGCCACGGTCGTCCCGGCCGCGACCAGGATGCTCGGGATGTTGGCGTTTGGGAGATTGGCGATGCGGAAGAGCCGCTGTGTCCGTCGCGCCCATTCGCTGGCAGCGATGAGAGCTGTCGCCAGCACCGCGGCGAGAGCCACACGCACGCGCGGGCCGAGCCATCCCTGCTCGATGGAGTAGCGCACCAGAAAGATGCCGCCGAGCGCAAGCGCAAGCCCCCCAACCCAGACCGCCCACTGCGTGCCTAGGCGCTGCTCGAGCGTCATTGCCGGCGGCGCGGGTCGTGGCGGAGACGGTGTCGGGACGGTTGTTTGGGGTGGCGGCGGTGGCGTGGGAGGAACGGTGGGCTGTGGCGCCTCCTCGATCACGGTCTCGCTCGGCGGCGCAGGAGCGGGCGTTGCAGGTGCGGGTGCGGGAACCAGGCCTGCCGGTGGGGCTGCCGCCGTCGCACGCTCGATCGCGCCCAGCCGCGCCTCGACACGGCGGAGTTGCTCGCTCAGACCGACCGTCCTTACCAGCGCGACAATGGCGATGACGGGAAACGCCAGCAGCAATAACGCGAGCGGAAAGAGAAATTCCATCGACGACCAGCCCAACCAGCCTTGGGTCGGGTTCTACAGCGATTCCCCACGCGATTGCAGGGTGGTTTTCGCAGGGGCGAGGCATGCCTCGCCCTCTTGCCGATTGGGCGCTGTTGGTGGCGGGCGACGCAATGCGTCGCCCCTAGTGCGTCCGTCAGTCCGTCTGGTCAGTGCGGTGGGAGTCCGTACCATTTGAAGTCACCGCATATGTAGCCGAAAGCAACTGCGTCGTCGTGAGGCGAGGTGGGAAGCAGCTGGAGGCGAATGGACAGCCTATAGGAACACGAATCCGATTCGGCGGAGTGTAGCGGCGAGCATCCTAGGAGTTCGCGAAGCCTGACTCTGCGGACGCGCAGTTACCAGCCGCAGCCGATCAGGCGGGTCGAGATCCCGAAGGGTGATGGTCGGATGCGACCGCTGGGGATTCCCACGGTCCAGGACCGCATCGTCCAGACGGCGGTGAAGTTCGCACTCGAACCGATCTTTGAAGCGACGTTCCTGCCGATGAGCTACGGCTTCCGGCCGGTACGCGGCTGCCGGGATGCGTTGCGTGAGGTGGCTCAGCTGATCGCGGACGGCCACACGTATGTGGTCGATGCGGACTTCGAGAGCTATTTCGACACAATCCCGCATGAGCGGCTGATGCAGCGTGTAGAGGAGCGAGTGAGTGACGGGCGTATCCTCGCGCTGCTGCGCAGCTGGCTCGAGCAAGACATCATGCGCGATCTGGAACGATGGACGCCGACGGCGGGCACTCCGCAAGGAGCAGTGATCAGCCCATTGTTGGCGAACATCTACCTGCATCCGCTGGATGCGCAGATGGCGGCTCGTGGCTATCGGATGGTGCGCTATGCGGACGACTTCGTGGTGCTGTGCAAGAGTCGCGAAGAGGCCGAGGCTGCCCTGGCCGAGATTCGTGCCTGGGTGGCGGAGAACGGCCTGTGTCTGCATCCCAACAAGACGCATGTCGGCGACTGCCGGCAGCACGGGGAAGGTTTTGAGTTCCTCGGCTACCGGTTCGAAGCAGGACATCGGTTTGTTCGCAAGAAGAGTCTGGACCGGTTCAAGGACAGCATCCGGGCAAGGACACGGCGAACGCGCGGGCAGGCGCTCGCGCGCATCGTCGCTGATCTAAACCCGTTGCTGCGTGGCTGGTTCGCATACTTCAAGCATGCACACCCTTCCACCTTCAAAAGTCTCGATGCGTTCACCCGACGGCGACTGCGAGCGCTCCTGCGCAAGCAGGTGCTTCGGTGCCCCGGCATGGGACGGACCGCAGGGGACCATCAACGCTGGCCTAACGCCTTCTTCGCGGAAGCCGGGCTGCTCGCAATGCACACTGCCTGGCAGACAGCGGGACACTCCCGATGAGGAACAACTACCGACTGGAGAGCCGTATGCGGGAAAACCGCCCGTACGGTTCGGAGGGCGGGGAGGGCTCAACCCTTCCCGACCCCTATCGGAGAACGGTTTTGCCTGCAAGGATGCTGCCCCGCGCGGTTCACCCGATCGCCACGTCGGCGAGCACCGGCAGGTGATCGGAGGCGCGGCGGGCGGAGCGGTCGACGAAGCTTGCGCGCATGGCGTCAGGCGGCCAGCAGAAGATGCGGTCGAGCCGGAACAACGGATACCACGACGGAAAGGTCGCATGCTGGGTGCGCGCGGGCAGCTCGCGCCCGAGCGCGCCGCGCAGCGAGGCTGGCCAGAACCATTCGTTGAAATCGCCGAGCATCACCGTCGTCCTGGGATGCCGCCGCGCGATCGCCACCAGCGCGCGCGCCTGCGCGCGCCGTTCCCGCAGACTCAAGCCGAAATGCGTGGCAATCAGCTTGAAGCTGCCCGCAGGTGCCGCGACTTCCACCTCGACGGCGCGGCGCGGCTCGCGCTCCGCATGGGTGATGTCGTGGATCACCGGCGTGCCGAGCGGCCACCGGCTGAGCACCACCTGGCCGTATTCTCCGTCGGGCGCGACGATGGATTTGGCCTCCACGCCGTGCTCGCCCACCGACTCGCGCAGCACGCGGAAAGCCGAGCTCGCGGGCGGAACGGTGCGGCGCGAATCCACTTCCTGCAGCGCGACCACATCGGGGTGGTGCCGCAGGATGATTTCGACGACGCGCGCGAGATCGAATTTACGGTCGGTGCCGAGCCCGCCGTGGATGTTCCACGTCATCACCCGCACCGTGCCGGTACTCGCCGCTGGCGCGTTGTTGGCTTTCGTAGGGGCGATGCATTGCATCGCCCTCAGCGGGTGAGGCCATGCCGCGACCCTACGGGTTGTCTCCTTTGTGCCGGGGATAGCCACGTTTACGCCGGCCGGTGCCGGCGGCGGCGCAGGATCAAGGCCTGCGCGCCGAGGGTGACGCCGAGCCAGCCGATGACGGCCAACACGAAGATCACGACATTGACCAGCGTCGGATGCATCACGATGGTCCAGATCTGATAGCCGAGCGCAGACATGGTGGTGATCCCCGGCGCCATCCCGATGATCGTGCCGATCAGATAATCGGCAAAGCGCACCTCGCTCGCGCCTGCCACCATGTTCACCAGAGTGAAAGGGGCAATTGGCACGAGCCGGATGGCCGCGATCGCAAACACCCCGCGCTCGACCACGGCGCGGCGCACGCGATCGAGCCGCCCCCTGAACACCGTTTCGAGCGCGTCGCGCCCGATCGCAGCCCCGATCGCGTAAGTGACGATCGCGCTCGCGATCGCACCGGCAAAGGCATACGCAAAGCCGAGCCACGGTCCGAAGGCGGCCGCGGTCGCAGCAATCAGCACGAGCACGGGAAACACGATGAGGCCGCCGCCGACGAAGACGGCAATCACCAGCAAAGGTGCCGCCGGAGCGTCCGGTATCGCCGCAAGCCATTGCCGGAGCGTATCCGGGCGCGCGAACGAGGCGAGCGGGGTGAAACGCCAGGCGAGCATCAGCGCGATGATTACAGCACCTGCCGCGATGAGCTTGGCCAAGCGGCGCAGCTGGCGGGCTTTAGGCCGCTCGCCCACGAGCTTCTCGAGTAAAGCCGGCGCCGAAATCGGGCGGTCCGGATCGGCAAGGCTCTCGAAGGCCGAGGGAGCCGGCGGAGGGATGGAATCATGG
>DASXIG010000665.1:0-2812 GCA_036498105.1 Xanthobacteraceae bacterium
AGCTGGCGCGGCGCAGCTTCGATGGCATCCGCGAAGGCGGCTGCGCCCTCCGCGTCACCGATCCTGCTCCATCCGATCACCTGGACGTGAAGCGCGGGTCCGGTCCATTGCACCACGGTGGCCGCGAGTGCCTGATTTGGACCGGACCGGATCGCCGCCAGCACGTCGGGATGGCGAAAGGCTGCCACATAGCCGCGCTTCTGCAGCTCGAAGCGATACTGGTCGACGCTGCCGGAAGCATCGACAGCGAGCACCAGTTGCAGATCTACGCCGCCTTGTGCGCGCGCCGGGCACCCGCCGCCGCCTGCCAAAAGAGCGACTGCAAAGCCGCAAGCTGGCGCAAGGCGCGTATGCACCCGCCTCATCAGGATACCTTCACGGTCAGATGGCAAGGCTTGACAAAATAAAGCCTCAGCAGACGGCATGATTGTGGCTGGAGCAGATCCGAGATAGTGAGTCCCGCTTGGGCCTCATGGCTGTCCCCCAAGTTGCTCCGGGGTGGTTGTACCGGCCCATCCCACGTCCGAGCCGCGGCACCGAAGACGTGGATGCCCGCAATTTGGGCGGGCATGGCGGGGGAGAGAGTGACATGATGCGCCCGATGCTCTCCGCCCGCCAATCAGCCATCCGCGTGCTTCAGCTGATGATGATTGCATCGGTCGTGCTGCCCGCAGCGCTGTTCGCGTGGGGTTCCTGGCTCAACTATCGGCACGGATATGCGATCGCCGACGAGCGTATCGAGCGCTCGCTCGACATCCTGCATGAACACACGCTCAAGGTCTTTCAGACCGTGGAGCGCTCGGTCGCCGAAGTGGACGAGATCGTACGCGACATGTCGGATGAGGGCATTCGCAATGATCAGCCACGGCTGCACGACCGGTTCGTACGGATCGTTGCCGGTTTGCCGCAGCTGCGCGCCATTTTTCTGATCGACCGCGACGGCCAGCCGCTGGCTTCGAGTCAGTTTGCGCGAGTGCCTACCGACTTCAACGTGCGGGACCGCAGCTTCTTCGACGTGCATGTGGCCGGTTATCCCGGCACCTATGTCAGCGAAGTGATCTCGCCTCGCCTCACCAGCTTTGGCGCGCCGTTCTTCGTGCTTTCGCGGCGCCGGCCTTCGGTCGACGGCTCCTTCAACGGCGTCGTCGCAGTGGCGGTGCTGCCGCAATATTTCGAGGAATTCTACGCTCTCATCGGCCACAGCCCCGGAAGCCTTTATGCCCTTGTGCGAGCCGACGGCAAGTTTCTCGCCCGCTACCCCGAGCTGCTCGACCGTCAACGGGCTCTCAACGCCGGAAGCGGGCTGCACGCGGCGATCGCGGCAGGGTGGGAGCGGGTCATCTACACGATTCCACATGCTCAAATCGACTCTGCGGAACGGCGCGTTGGATTTCTTAAGCTCGAGGGCTTCCCCGTCTACGCCGTGGCCGGCATCGAAGCCTCCGCAATCCGGGCGGAGTGGCTCACTGCCATGGGCAGCCATCTGATCTTCGGCTTGCCCGCCACCTGCTTTCTCCTGCTCATCATTTGGCTCGCACTTCACCGCACGCGGCGGCTCCACTCGGAGGCCGAGCGCCGGGAAACCGCCGAAGCGGCCCTGCGGCAGGCGCAGCGCCTGGAGGCAGTCGGAAAGCTGACCGGAGGAGTGGCCCACGATTTCAACAACCTGCTCATGGTGGTGAGCGGAAGCGTTGATCGCCTGCGGCGCGACCTGAAGGAGGAAAAGCACGTCCGTCTGCTCGACGCGATCGCGACCGCAACAAAACGCGGCGAGAGCCTCACGCAGCAGTTGCTTGCCTTCTCGCGTCGCCAGGCGCTCACCCCGTCCGTGATCGATCTCAGCCTGCATCTTCCCGGGCTCAAGGACCTGCTGAACCGATCCTTGCGCGGCGACATCACGACAGAGGTGCAGGTTCCGGCCCAGAGCTGCGCAGTGAAGGTAGACCCCAACGAGCTGGAGCTTGCGCTGCTCAATCTCGCGGTGAATGCGCGCGATGCCATGCCTGGAGGCGGCGTGCTGCGCATCACTGCCGAGCCGGTGGCGCTCGACGGCAAGCCGAGCGAGCAAGGCTTGCGCGGTGCGTTCGTGGCCATCCGCGTTACGGATTCCGGCACCGGGATCGCGCCCGAAGTGCTGCCGCACGTTTTCGAGCCGTTCTTCACAACCAAGGAGGTGGGCAAGGGAACCGGGTTGGGGCTAAGCCAGGTGTACGACTTTGCCAAGCAGGCGGGCGGCGGCGTCTCGATTGCCAGCACCGTCGGCCGCGGGACGGTGGTCACGCTCTATCTGCCGCGCACGCAGGAGCTGGCGGCCCCTTCGATTGCTCCGTCCGATGACAAGAGCGCTCCGCAGCACGCAGGAACGGTATTGCTGGTCGAGGACAATGTGCCCGTCGCCGAGGTTACCTCCGCCTACTTCCAGCAGCTCGGCTATCGGGTCGAGCATATTGCCCGCGCACAGGATGCCCTGGGATGGCTTGCTCAGAATCCGAAGGTCGATCTTATCTTCTCCGACGTGCTGATGCCGGGCGGGATGAACGGTCTGGAGCTCGGCCAGGCCGTGCGCAAGCTCTATCCGCACATTCCGATGCTGGTCACGACTGGGTTTACCACCAGCGCGCGTGATGCAGTCGAGCAGGGTTTTGTGCTGCTGCAAAAGCCGTTCGACCTTGCAGCCCTGGAGCAGGCATTGGGCGAGTTGCAGACCAGGCAGCCGCCGCACCTGCAGCGGCAGCATCCGCAACAGCGCGCAGCCGGGTGATCGTCACAGCCGGGCTTGACTTGACTTGTCTTGACCTCGCTTGAGCCGGCC